>JAKSBI010000034.1 GCA_022361215.1 Hyphomicrobiales bacterium
CCTGTCGCTGGACGATTTCGGCACCGGGCGATCCTCGCTGATCGAGCTCTATCGCATGCCCTTCAGCGAGCTGAAGATCGACGAGTCCTTCGTTACGGAGATGAACGGCACGGCGGAGGCGCAGATCATCGTCAAGTCGGTGATCGACCTGGCGCACAATCTCGGCATGACGGCCTGCGCGGAAGGCGTCGAGGACAAGGAGACGGCCGGGCTTCTCGGCCGGCTCGGCTGCGACTATGCCCAGGGCTATCTCTACGGCGCTCCGGTCCCCGCCAATGAGGTCGCCGACCTGTTGCGGTCCTGGCCCATTGCCAGTAACGCGGGCGAACGGACCGGGGCGGTCAGACAGCCGCAGGAGGCGGCGTCCGAGGAGGTCATGATGCCTGCAGGCGTCACGCGCCGCGCCGGCGCCTTCATCACGCGGATCGCCTGAGCGCCGCTAGAGCCTGTTGAGACTCAGGATTCACAACAAATCCTGGGGCGTCTTCGACTTGAGGGGGCTTACTGTCCTCCTTGTCGTCATTCCCGCGAAGGCGCATAGCTGTCCGGGATTTGATCGAGGCCTGGACCCAACCGTCGTCTTTGCCGGGCTTGACCCGGCAATCCATACCGTTTCCTCTCGAATCTGCCGAGAGGCCAATGGAATGGATGCCCGGATCAGGTCCGGGCATGACGATGAAGTGAGGGCGCGTCAGACCTCCCGAAAGGCTGTCTGGAGGCGCGATTTCAGGCCGGAAACCAAGGCTGCGGCTGCCATTCAGATCGACGTGCTCCCAAAATCCCGGACACCACTGCGCTTTCGCGGGAATGACGGAGAAGGGTGGGCCGCGATGGCGCCGATCTCTCGGGTCCGCACCGTAAGTGTCAACAGACCCTAGAGCATTCCGGGAAACGAACCGCCATCCAACAGTAAACTCTGACCCGTCACATAACCCGAACGCGCGGCGCACAGATATGCGCAGGCAAGGCCGAACTCATCCGGATCACCAAATCTTCTGGCCGGGATGGAGTTGCGCCGGCGCTTGCGCGCCTCCTCGATATCGATGCCTCCCGCTTTCGCTGCACCCTCGAGCGTTTTCTCGAGGCGCGCGGTCGCGAAGGGACCGGGCATGAGGTTGTTGATGGTTACGTTGTGCTCCGCGACCTGGCGCGCAAGACCTGCGACAAACCCGGTCAGCCCGGCGCGCGCGCCGTTGGAAAGACCAAGGGTCGGGATCGGCGCTTTCACGGCGCCCGACGTGATGTTGACGATGCGCCCGAAACGCCTCTCTATCATGCCGTCCACGGTTGCCTTGATCATGAGGATTGGCGAGATCATGTTGCTGTCGACAGCGTCGATCCAATCGTCGCGGCCCCAGTCGCGAAAACTGCCCGGCGGCGGCCCCCCGGCATTGTTGACGAGGATGTCCGGGTTCGGACAGGCGTCGAGAACGGCGGCACGCCCTTCCTCGCTCGTAATATCCCCTGCAACCGCGGTGACATTGCACTCATGAGCCGAGCGGATCGTCTCCGCCGCCGCTTGAAGCGGGCCATCGCGCCGGGCAATGATCGTGACATCGACGCCTTCGGCCGCAAGCTGGTTCGCGCAAGCGAATCCGAGCCCTGCACTCGCGGCGCACACGATTGCCTTGCGGCCTTCAATTCCAAGATCCATGACGCCGTCTAGCCCCCCAGTTTCCGTTGCAACCGGTCCATCAGGACCGTGAGCTCCGCATGCTCGTCTCGGTTCAGTGCCGGTCCCGGCGATCGCGTTGCCGTGCATCTGATGGCGCCTCGGCGGCACAGGATCTCTTTGCGCAAGGCAAGGCCGATGCCCGGCTGATACTCATAGCGCAGAAGCGGGAGATACAGATCGTAGAGGTCCTCGGCCGCGTCAGCCTCGCCCGAGGCGAAGAGATCGTAGACTTTGACCAGCATCTCCGGGAAGGCGAACCCGGTCATCACCCCGTCGGCGCCGCGCCGCATCTCGATCGGGTAGTACAAGCCCGCATTTGCCACGAGTATGGAAATTCGCCGCGCGTCCGGCCGATCCCCGTGCTTACGGACCTCGGTAAGCTTGCGCAGACCCGGGAAATCCTCGTGCTTCAGCATGACGATGCTCGGGTGGTCATCGATCAGCTTCAGGAGCGTCTCGTTCGATATATGAACGCCTGTCACTGTCGGGTAGTCCTGTAGACAGACCGGAATCTCGGGCCCGAGCGCGTCGAACACAGCGTCGAAATATCCGAGAACCTGGGCTTCCGTCTTCAGACCGGACATCGGCGTGATCATGACGCCAGCACAGCCCTCGTCCATCGCCGCTTTCGAAAGATCGACGATCTTTCGCATGCTGGGACTGCTCACGCCGACGATCACAGGCACTCTCCGATCGATGCGGCGCATGAAACGGCCGATGACCTCGGTCGACTCCGCGTCGCTCAGCTTGTGCGCTTCGCCCATCATGCCCAGGATCGTCAATCCATGGGCGCCGCTCTCGAGATAGAAATCGACGAGACTGTCAATCGACTCGAAATCGACCGATCCGTCCTCGGAGAACGGCGTAGCCGCAATCGGAAACACCCCGCGCGTCTCTTCACTGATCAATTGCGTAGCCATTTCGCTTCTTTTTCCTTTGCACCAACGTCACGTATTGATGAGATTCTCGAAAATGGCTTGACGGGCATTCCTGATGTGGCTCCGCATGGCCGTGGAAGCCGCTTCGGCGTCGCCGCTGGCCAGAGCGATCAACAGCGCCAGATGCTCATCGCATCCCGGCATGAAACGCTCAGGAACGCGATCGATATCGAACATGCGCGTGCGTCGCCGCAAGTCGCCTATCAGCTCGCCGAGAACCGCGTTTCCGCTGCCGCGCCAGACCAGCTCATGCACCGCGTCGTCGAGCTTCCAATGCTCGTCGGCGGTGGGGTCTGCGGTATCGCGGATAGCGCGAATGCGCCCGGACAAATCCTCGATCTCCGACGGGTCGATCCGCCCTGCTGCCAGCCTTGCCGCGTAGGTCTCGAGCACCTCGCGGATCGCCATCACTTCCTTGATCTCTTGTACCGATACCTGCCGCACGGTGAGCGTTTTGCCGTGCCGCGCGATGACCGACTCCACCTCGAGACGACCAAGCGCATCTCGTACCGGCGTGCGTGACATCCCAAGCATCTCTGCCAGCTGACGCTCGTTCAGCGGGGAGCCCGTCAACAGCTCGCCGGACAGGACAAGGTCGAGGATCTCCGAATGCGCGCGAGCGGCACGGCCGATCTCGGCATCATGTGAAACGGAGGAACGCGATGAGCGACGCGGCGTCGGCTTGGCGATCTTATCCCGTTTTCCTGGCATGCCAACGGTATACCGAAATTCATGCAATATCGAAAGAGGCTTTGCCGCGACGATCCTCTTTCGCCTTTGCATCGCACACACCACCGACAAGATTCAGCCCTAGCAGCCGTGCCGATGAGAGATCGATGTCGCTGGGAACGGCCTCGAGAGTGCCGATCAGAGTGTCGAGGCGGGACCGCGCAGCTCTAGCCAGCTCTTCCGCTTCCTCGATGCCGACCAACGCGAAACGGATCTCGTCTCCGGGAAGGGTCTGTGCGAGGCGACCCAGATCGCAGGAAATCACGGTCGCAATCTTCGGATATCCGCCCGTCGATTGACGATCGGCCAGAAGAACGATCGGTTTGCCCGATCCTGGAACCTGAACCGAGCCGAACGCAATCGCATCGGAGACGATATTGTAGCCCTTCGCATGCTCGAGCTTCGGCCCGTCAAGGATCATCCCCATCCGATCCTTGCGTACGGTGACGGTGAAGGGCGCACTCAGAAAAAGCTCCCAGTTTTCCGCATCGAAATAGTCGTCCTGCGGACCGGCGACCACACGGATCGGATCGGCTTTCCGTTTCGGCACCGCGGTCAGGCGGCGGGCACATTCGCCAAGTCCGGATGGTATGAATGGCACCGTGTCGCCGCGCTGTAGCGAGCGCCCCCGATATCCGCCAACGGCAGAGCGGCTATGGGTGGATCGCGATCCCAGGACTGGCGGCACATCGATTCCCCGGCCAAGCGCAAGAAATCCGTAAGTCGCCTCGCGCAATGGACCAATCGAAAGCGTAGCGCCGGCTTCGAGCCAAAAGCTCGTCCATGGCTCTTGCGGGGCGCCGTCCACATCGATCCGGCACGATGCACCTGTATAGGCGACAAGTGTCCGCTCATCTGCGCTGAACGTCCCGCCAGTCCCCGCGAGCTCCATAACCGCTGCATTCTCATCTGCCGAAACCAACGCGTTCGCTATGCGATATGCGTCGACGTCCATGACACCCGATTCCGAGATACCGAATCTCTGGGCTCCGATCCGGCCAGCGTCCTGAACCATCGTCGCCGGTCCGCAGGACAATATCCGCAGCTGGCTCATCGCAGCTCCTTGCAGCTTGCCGTGACCTTCCCTGCTTCCGTCAGCGCATCCAGCCGCGCAGCTTCGTCTTCAGAGATGCATTCGAACTGAATCTCATCGCCGGCACGAAGCAGGATAGCCGGCTCCCGCTTCGGGTCGAACAGTCGCAGCGGCGTTCGACCGATGAAGCGCCAACCGCTAGGACTCGCGACCGAGTTGATCGAGGCTTGCATTCCGCCAATTGCGATCCCGCCGGCGGGAGTTAAGGGGCGTGGATTGGTGAGCCTCGGCGTATGGATGGCATCGGGTAAGCCGCCGAGATAGGCAAAACCCGGCATGAACCCGATCATGTACACGCGGTAACGGGCGTTGCTGTGCAGGGCTATGACTTGGTCAACCGAAAGCCCGTGGAGGCTGGCGACATCCTCCAGGTCCATTCCGGCTTCCCCTCCATAGAATACGGGCACTGTCCACAAACGTCTTTCGGCATCGTCGCTGAGCTCCTCGGTCATGCGGCATTGCAACTCATCGATCAGACTGGCCGAGCTTCGCCGTGTCGGATCGTAGCGAATGAACAGCGAACGATAGGTCGGGATGGTTTCGAGGACACCCTCGAGGGGCTGCCGGGCGAGATCCTGGTCAAGGCCGATCACCTGCCGGTTCACCACCGGGTCGATCGTCTCTCCAAACTCGACGATGACCGCCTGATCGGCGGCCTGCAAAAACCGTGGATACCTCTTCTTGGGCATTTCAGCCCCGAAGCTTGATCGTCTCGGGCAACCAGGTTGCGAGCTCGGGGAAGACCGCGAGGACGATCGTCAAAATCACCATGATCAGGAAGAAAGGAAGAGCCGCCCGCGCGATCGATGAAATCGTATCCCCGGTCAGCCCCTGAATTACGAACAAGTTAAACCCGACCGGTGGGGTAATTTGCGCCATCTCAACGACGAGAACGATGAAGACGCCGAACCAGACCTTATCGTAGCCCGCGTCCAACACCAGTGGCAGGGTGATGGAGAGCGTCATAACGATGGCAGACATGCCCTCCATCACACAGCCAAGGAGGCCATAGAAGATGATCAAGACAACGATCAGCATGAATGGCGAAAGCTCCAGCGGCTGGATCACCCCAGCAACGAAACGCGGCACGCCGAGATAGCCAAGCGCAACCGACAGGAACACGGCGCCAATGATGATCAGCCCGATCATCGAGATCGTGCGACTGGCCTGGAGGAAGGCCTCGCAAAGGTTTTTTATCGTTATCGTCCGCTGGAAGACGCCAATCAAAAGCGAACCGAGGACACCGACCGCCGCCGCTTCGGTCGGGCTGGCAATTCCGCCATACATCGAGCCGATGACGCATAGGATCAGCATCAGGACCGGTAGCAGATTGAACAGCGCGGCAAAGCGTTCGCCAAGGGTCATCGGCGGCGGCGGCGAGCCGACAACGGACGGTTTCAGCAGCGACACCGTGCCGAGATAGGCCATGTAGGATCCCGCCAAAAGAATGCCGGGAATGACGCCCGCGAGGAAGAGCTTCAGGATCGATTCTTCGGCAAGCACGCCATAGATGATCATGATGACGCTGGGAGGGATGAGGAAGCCCAGAGTCCCCGAGCCGGCCAATGACCCCAAAACCATCCGCCGGTCGTAACCGCGATTGAGAAGCTCGGTCGCGGTGATTCTACCGACCGTGGCCGTGGTGGCCGCCGACGACCCCGACACGGCCGCAAACAAGGTGCTCGCCAAGACCGTGATATGACTCATGCGGCCAGGAATGCGATGTGTCCAAGGCGCAAGACCCGAGAAGAGCGATTCCGAAAGACGCGTCCGGAACAAGATCTCCGCCATCAGGATGAACAAGGGTAACGCGAGTATCTCCTTGCTGGTTGCGACATTCCACGCCTGCTGGGCGAGCAGCTTGTAGACCGGCAATAGCGGCTTGAAGACCGCCAGCGAGCCGACCCCTACGCCTATCAGGCCAAGCGCAACCCAGACACCGAGACCGAGCAAGCCCAGCAGCAGACCCAATACGACGATCAGTACCTTGCCCACTTCAGATTTGGTCCGCTGTACGTGTTTCGGCCTCGGCGCCGAAGCCGATCCGGATCGCGTGGACCATAAGCTGGAAGGCAAAGATCACACTGCCGGTCAGAAACACCAATTGCGGAATCCAAAGCGGTGTTGCAACGACCGAAAACGATTTCGCACCGCGCTTGAAGGACTGGTACGTCTGATCGCCGAGGGCGAAGCAGACATAACAGGCGATGGCGAATGCCAGAATCGCTGCCAGCAACTTGACCTTACTCGCAATCGACTGTGGCAGCGCTTCGTTGAGCAGGGTGACTCGGACATGGATGCCGTGTCTGAGCGCGCCAGCCGCAGCCAAAAAGAACACTGTACCCATTAGATAGGCCGAATAATCCCATGCTATCGGGATGCTGACGCCAAGCAGATTGCGCGCGAACACCTCCGACAGCATCAGTACGAGCAGGCCGAGCAAAGCAAGGCCGGCGGTCCATCCGGCAAACGTGCTCAGGCGATCGACCCAACCCAGAACCCGATCCAATCCAAGTGGAATTTCAGTTGATAGGCGACCCGCCATCGTCATGTCCATTCTCGCAGCCCGCGGAATGACTGCGCACAGGCTATGAGCCTTTCCAGCGACCAAGCGCCGCCGAAGCACCGGCGGCGCTTGGCGCAGCCGACTTACTCAATCACCTCGGCATAGTCCGCGATGATCTGCTGAGCTTCCGGCACGCGCTTGGCGAACTCATCCCAAAGCGGACGAGCACGCTCCATAAGCGCGGCACGGAGCTCTGCGCTGGGGGTCGATACCTCCATACCGTTCTCGGCAAGAGTTTTCAGCTTCGCGCCATCCTCGCGACGGCTACTCAGCCAAAACTCCGCCTCGACTTTCTTGCCGAGGGCCTCGATCGCCGCGCGGTGCTCTGGCGACAGCGCGTTCCAGGCGTCGAGATTGACCGACACCATGTTTGACGAAGCCTGCCAGTTGAATCGGCTCATGTGGCCGAGAAACTCCCAGAACTTTCCATCGACGCCGGAGGAGGAGGACGTCGTAACACCCTCGATTGTGCCCGCCGCAAGCGAAGGAACAACCTCACCCCAAGGAAGCTGCAGCGGTGCGGCGCCAAGCTTCGTGAAGAAATTGTGGCCATTTGCATCGACCACACGCAACTTGAAGCCAGCAAGGTCGTCGATGGTGTTGATCTTCTTCTTCGAGTACACGGCCTGCCCAGGCCACGGAACCATGTAGAGAATCTTCTGATTGTACTCGGCCGCGACCCGCTCAAATACCGGTCTGACGAACTTGTGCAGAAGCGCTAATTTCTGTGACGTCGGCGCGAGGAACGGCAGCGACTCGATACCCATGATCGGAGCTTCGCCGGACTGCTGGTTCAAAAGCACGTCTGCGATCGGGACCAGGCCGTCACGGACGGCGACCATTCCTTCGGGCCCTTTGATCCCAAGCGACCCGCCCGAATGGACGGTGATCTTGACCCCGCCTTTCGTGACCTTGTTCACCATCTCCGCAAACGCACGGGCGTTCTTTGTGTGGAAATTGCCATCTGGCCAGACCACCGACATGTCCCATTTGGTCTCGGCCTGCGCCGCGACCATACCCATGGCAAGCACGGCCAGCGCGCCGAAAACAGCGGTCCGAAAAAGCTTCGTCATTCGACTCATTTAGGTCTTCTCCCTGCACCCATTCCGATGTTGCCGACACTGCAGCACATCGCTACAAATCATACGACGCCTCGTTTGGTATACCGACCGTATGCCGCACGGTCTTATTGGTCAAGCGATGCCGAGCCGGTAGCCTGGGCGCAGAGTTTGGTGCCGAGTCAGCCTAAGACACCAAGGATGCCGGACGCACCACTTCAGAAGGACTTCCGCGGAGATAAAATGGCACGCAACATCGACCTGAATTGCGATATGGGAGAGAGCTTCGGTGCCTTCGAGGTCGGCAATGATGCGGCGATGGCCGAGATTGTCACAACGGTAAATGTCGCCTGCGGCTTTCATGCCGGCGACCCCCTCGTCATACATCGTACGATCCAGACGGCCAAGGAGAATGGCGTAAATGTCGGCGCTCATCCGAGTTTCATGGATCTTTGGGGATTTGGCCGGCGACCCATCCAGGGCGAGCGGCCCGCAGATATAGAGAAGCAGATCATCTACCAGATCGGCGCGGTCCAGGCGATGGCAGACACGCTCGATTGGCCGATCACCCATGTCAAGACCCATGGCTCGCTGGGCAATATGGCTGCCGTCGACGCCGATCTGGCGCAGGCTTGCGTTGCCGCTGTAAAGGCCGTGGACCCGAGCCTTGCCTTCATCACTCTCCCCTACTCGGAAACTTACGATGCGGCGGAGGCGGCAGGAATTCCCGTTATCTGCGAGGTCTTTGCGGATCGGACCTACGACGATCAGGGACGATTGACCTCACGCAAGCTCCCAAATGCGATGATTCACGATGTCGACCAGGCGACAGAGCATGTTCTGCGTATGATCGTAGATGGCGAGATCCTGACCACCGGCGGAAAGCGCCTGCCTGTCGAGGCGCAGACGATCTGCGTTCATGGCGACACGCCGGGGGCGGTATCGATCGCAAAGCAGCTACGCTTTTCGCTGGAGCAATCCGGCCTCACAGTCGCCCCGTTCCAAACTGCACGCCACGCTTGATCGTCTCAAGCGGGCACAGGATGGCCGACGGCATCGCCCGAGCCACATTGGTAGCGTCGTGCATGGCCCCGGACGTTTGCCTGCCATCGCCCTGATAACGTAAGGTTCGAGCGAACGCTCGACATCCCGGCCGGGCTCCAAGATCGGCGTCTTGCCGAGACATGGGCGCCAGCGACACGCTCATCCGCCAGCAACCCAGAGGATCGGATCATGACATTTCGCATCGGCCTGTTGGTCTTTCCCGACATCATGCAGCTGGACATGACGGGACCGCACGAGGTCTTCACCAAGATGCCGGAGACGGAGGTCCTGCTGGTGTGGAAGTCGCTCGATCCGGTGCGGGCCGGGGACGGGCTCAGGCTGCTGCCGGACGCGACCTTCGCGGACTGCCCGCAGCTCGACCTGATCTGCGTGCCGGGCGGCGCGGGCATGAATGCGCTTCTGACCGACGAGGAGACGCTCGGCTTCCTGCGCCGGCAGTCGGAGGGCGCGCGCTATGTGACCTCGGTCTGCACGGGCTCGCTGGTGCTGGGCGCGGCCGGGCTGCTCAAGGGCAAGCGCTCCGCCTGCCACTGGATGTCCCGGGACATGCTGGAACGGTTCGGCGCCATCCCGGACGCCGCCCGGGTGGTGAAGGACGGCAAGTTCATCTCGGGCGGCGGCGTGACCGCGGGCATCGACTTCGCGCTGGCCGTCGCGGCCGAGCTGCTCGGCGAGGAGACGGCGAAGGCCATTCAGCTCGCCATCGAGTACGACCCGGCTCCGCCCTTCGATGCGGGCTCGCCGGACCGCGCCGGCGCCGAAATCGAGCAAGCGGCCCGCGACGCCGCCAGCGCGCGCCAGGCGGAGCGGCTGGCCGCGGTGGAGAAGGCGGCGGCCAGGCTCTGAGCGTCGGGTGTGTCGCTACCCGTTCTTGGTTTGTTGAGGGGCAGCCCCCCTACCCCGCCATTCCGGCGCAGACCCACTGGTGTCCGGGATGACGCCGAATAGGAGGTGTAGCGAGAGAGCTAGACGACAGGGGTCTGCCTCCTATTTCTCTGCGCTTTCGCGGGAATGACGGAGGTGGGGCCAGTATGACGGATGCGGGGCTGGAATAGCTCTAGCTCCCGCCGAGCAGGAAGGTGCGGTCGTCGTCGATCAGCTTGGTCAGGAAGGCCATGACCTCGCGCACGCGGGTCAGGTGCAGGAGGTCGGCGTGGACGGTGAGCCAGAAGTCGCGCTTGACGACGATCCGGTCCGCCATGACGCGCACCAGGCGCTTGTCGCGGCCCGCGACGAAGGTGGGCAGCATGGCGATGCCGAGGCCCATTGCGGCGGCGTGGTATTGCGCGACCAGGCTGGTGGAGCGGAACTCGACCGGCGGCTCCTGGACGATGTCCGAGAGCCAGCGCACGGCCGAGATCTGGACCAGCTCGTCGATGTAGTCGATCAGCCTGTGCCGTTTCAGCTCGTCGATGGTCTTCGGATGGCCGTGCGCCTTGAGGTAGCCGGGGGTCGCGTAGAGGTGCAGGGCGAACTCGCCGATCTTCTGCACCTCGATGCGCCGCCCCTGGGGCTTGGGGAACGAGATCAGGATATCGGCCTCGCGCTTGGACAGGTTGATCCAGTGCGACGCGGTCACCAGCTCGATGCGGACCGAGGGCAGCTGCTTGTAGAGCTTCGCCATCTTCGGCGCCAGATAGAGGCTGCCGAGGGCCTCCATGGTCGCCAGCCGCACGATGCCTCCCGGCGCCGCGCTCTTCTCGGTGAACTCGAGCGCGATGGAATGGGCGTGCTGCTCCATGCCTTCGGCGTGGGTGAGGAGATTGTGCCCGGCTTCCGTCAGCAGGAAGCCGTGGCGCGAGCGCTCGAACAGCCGTTCGTTGAGCTGGCTCTCAAGGGCCCGGATCCGGCGCCCCACCGTGGTGTGATTGACGCCCAGGACACGCGCCGTCTCGCTCAGATTGCGATGGCGGGAGAGCGTCAGGAAAACCGACAGGTCGTTCCAGTCCAGCTTTGCGCTCGCCGGCGCGCTGCCATGCGGCTTGGTGATGTCGGGACGTTTCGCCAATCGGGTCTCCGCGCCGCGGGCGCAGCGGCGGCTGCGTGCTATTCCGCTGCGTCCGGTCGTGCCTGCTCGGCCTCCAGCATATCGTAGGACAGGCTGGACGACGCCGCATCCGCGCCGGCGAACTCGATGGGCGCGAGGCGCCTGCGATCCACGCTGAAGCGGAAGATGTCGAAGCGGTTGTAGTAGCCGGAGAGGTCGTGGAACTGCTTCGGCACGACGCAGTCCTGCAGGTCGATCTCGGCCGTCAGCAGCTCGCCCTTGGTCTCGCACGTCTCCGCGATGACCGTGCCTTGCGGATTGAGGATCATCGACGGGGCGCGCGGCGAGTTGCGGATCACGTCGAGCGCCGCGCTGCCCAGAGGCTCGAGGACCTGCAGCGTCCGCTCGTCCACGATGGAGGACGCGACGACGTTGAAGACCTTCGCCTCGAAGGCATGCGCGCCGGCGCGGATGCGCACGGCGCTGGCCAGGTCGTAGGCGTCGTTGGCGCGCGGATCGTGGGTCGGCCACACCGGCGGATAGGAGGAGATGTGGAGCTGCTCCCCTTCCGCGATCATGGCGTAGCGGGCGAGCGGGTTGGTATTCTCGCCGCAGATCAGCATGCCGATGCGGCCGGCGTCCGTCTCGACCACGCGCACGCCCGCCCCGTCGCCGCTGGCCCAGACCATCTTCTCGAAGAAGGTCGGGACCAGCTTGCGGTGATGATTGAGGATCGAGCCGTCGCGCCCGATCAGCAGGTTGGTGTTCCAGATGCAGCCGACGCTGGCGCCGCTGGCCTCGCTGATGCCGATGGAGACGATGATGCCGCCCGCCCGCGCGGCCTGGCAGAGCTGGAAGACCTCGGGGCCCGGCACGCGGACCGACTGGGCGACGAAGGCCTCGAACAGCGCGTGGTTGTGAATGGGCGCGGAGACGGCCGGCCAGAGCGGGAAGCCCGGCACGAAGGACTCCGGGAATGCGATCAGATCGCAGCCGCGCGCGGCGGCCTCGGCGATGAGCCGGCAGGCCGTCTCGACGCTCGCGGCGGCGTCCATATAGACCGGCGCGACATGCGCCGCGCAAACCTTGACCTTCGGCCCGTTCATCACAGGGACCTCCACCATATGCCGTTGGCGGCGGGGCGAACACCGCCCCGCCGTTCAGGAAACAAGCGCTCTGATTAGATCTTCTGCTTGCGGAAGTCGTATCGGGGCGGCAGCAGCGCCTCCAACTCCGCGCGCGGGATGTACTTCTTCTTGGCGAACTTGTCGTTCTCCACGCGGCTGATGTAGCAGTCGATCATGCCGCTGTGGTCCTCGGCGCGCAGCACCTTGGCGCCCTGGGGATGCGCCAGGGAGTTGTCCATGGTGAGCCCTTCGAGCGCCTGGATGACGCCGGGCGTGTCCTTCTTGGTCTTCCAGCCCGCCTCCTCGATGGCCTTCTTCAGGACGAAGAAGTTCTCGTAGGACTGCCAGGCGTGGCTCTTGGCCATGACGCGGTCGGAGCCGTTCTCCTGGGCGTGCACCGGATCGATGTCCATCATCTTGATGAACGCCCTGTGGTACTCGTCGTCCTTGTACTCCAGCGGGCGCGGGAAGTTCTCCAGGAAGTAGACGCCCTCGGCGGCGCCCTTGATCTGCTTCGGGCTGATGGCCTCGATGGTGCCGCTCACCGAGTACTGCTTCATCTTCTCGTCGAGCTTCATCGACTTCATCTGCGTGTAGAAGGCGACGGACAGCGCGCCGAAGAACACCGAGAACAGCACCTCGGTCTCTTCCGGGATCTTCGCCAGGTAGGGCACGATGTCCCTGGTGCCGAGCGGCACGGCGATGGGGTCGTTGACCTTGCCGCCCCGCTTCTCGATCAGCTTGCGGTGCTCCTGGTGATGGCTGTGGCCCCAGGCATAGTCCGGGAAGATCATCGTCCAGTTCTTGCCGAGATTGTCGAACGCCCACGGGACGCCCGCCGCGGCCAGCGCATAGGTGTCGGAGCCCGTCCGGAAGCTGTAGCGGGTGCCCTTGGAGCCGGTGGCCTCGGTGGCTTCGCCGGCGGAGAAGTAGGGTATCTTCAGCTCCGTCGCGACCGGGATGGAGGCGAGCATGATGCCGGAATGGACGGAGCCGACGATGAAGGAGGCGCGCTCGCGCTGGATCAGGGAGCGCAGCTTGCGCGCCCCGGCCGCCGGGTTGGACTCGGTGTCGGCCACGGCCATCTCCAGCTTGCGCCCGGCGATGCCGCCGCCCTCGTTGATCAGCTTGACGGCGGCCTTGGCGCATTTGTCGTGCCAGTAGCCCCAGGACGAGAAGCCGCCCGTCAGCTCGCACTGATGGCCGATGACGATGGGTCCGCTGTCGGCGGCGAACAGGTCGCGGGCAAGGGAGACATAGGCCGTGGAGGCCACGGCGCCCCCGGCGAGCGCCGTCTGCAGAAAGCTGCGGCGGCTGACGCCGGACGGGGCCTCGGGCGGTTGCTTTTGGCGGGATGGCATGACCTTCGACTTCGGACCTTTCATCGGACGGACTCCTTGATGGCTCCCGGCATTAAGCGGCCATGCCGAGATAGCGGTGCACGAGCTGGGGTTGCCGCTTGAGCTCGTCTGTCGTCGACTCGCGAACCACGACACCCTTCTCCATCAGGTAGACGCGCTTGCAGATCTTGAAGGCGGTCGAGAGGTTCTGCTCGACGAGCAGGATCGAGACGCCGGTGGCGTTGATCTCGAGAATCTCCTTGCGGATCTCCTGGACGAGGATCGGCATGATGCCCTCGGTCGGCTCGTCCAGCAGAATGAGCTTCGGCCGCATGGCCAGGCAGCGGGCGATGGCGAGCTGCTGCTGCTCGCCGCCGGAGAGCGTGCCGCCGTTCTGGCCGCGCCGCTCGGCCAGGCGCGGGAAGCGCTCGAAGATGTAGTCCGCGATCTCCGCGTCCGGCGCGCCGTGCAGGCCGATGAACAGGTTCTCCTCGACGCTGAGATTGGGAAAGATGCCGCGGCCCTGGGGCACGTAGCCGATGCCGCAGCCGGGGATCTTGTGCGGCGCCATGGCGGCGATGTCCCGGCCGTCGAAGCGGACGCCGCCGCCGCTCTTGCGCACGAGGCCGAGGATCGCCTTCAGCGTCGTCGTCTTGCCGACGCCGTTGCGCCCCAGCAGGCCGACGATCTCGCCCTCGCGCACGTCGAGCGAGACGTCCTGCAGGACCTCGACCTTGCCGTAGCTGGCCCGCATGTCCCGGAGCTCAAGCATGCGCCACCTCCTCGTCGCCGAGATAGGCCTCGCGCACATCCGCGTTCTCGGCGATGGCCTCGGGCGGCCCCTTGGCGATGACCCCGCCCTGCACCATGACGGTGATCTCGTCCGCCAGGTCGAAGACGGTCGGCATGTCGTGCTCGATGATGACGATATCGACGCGCTGCGACAGCCTGCGGATGCGGGCGATGGTGTCCTTGGTCTCGGCGGGGCCCATGCCGCAGATGGGCTCGTCGAGCAGCAGGAGGCTCGGCTCCGTCGCCAGCGCGATGGCGATCTCCAGGAGCGCGACGTCGCCGTAGGAGAGCGTGCCGGCGGTCTCGCCGCGCATGGCGCTCAAGCCGGTTTCCTCCAGCACGGCCGCCACCTTGTCCGCGGTTTCCTTGTCGTCGCGGACCCGTGCGAAAGGACGGAAGACGCCGCGGCGCGACTCCGCGGCGATCCAGATATTGTCCTCCACGCTCAGCGCGTCGAACACGCTCTTGATCTGGAGGGTGCGGGCGAGGCCCATCTGGCTGATGGTGTGCGGCGCGAGGCCGCTGATGTCCCTGCCCCTGAACAGGATGCTGCCGGATGTGGCGGGAAGCGTCCCGGTGATGCAGTTGAACAGCGTCGTCTTGCCGGCGCCGTTCGGGCCGATGATGGCGTGCAGCTTGTCCGGCTCGAGCGCCAGGTGCACGTTGTCCAGCGCCCTGAGGCCGCCGAAGTGCTTCGACACGCCGCGGATGTCGAGGATCGACGTCATGCGCCGGCCTCCGAGCCCTTGGCCCCGCGCTCGCCTGCCGGTGCGGCCTCGGTATCGAGGGGTTTCTCGTCAGGCGCCGCGCTCCCCTCGCCCGCCCGGCGGTCCAGCCGGTTGAGCAGCGCATCCCAGGCCCCCATGAGCCCGCGCGGCGCGAAGACGACCGTCAGGATGACGACCAGGCCGACGAGGATGGGATAGTGCTCCCAAACGCTCGAAAGCTCCTCGCGCACGACGATGTAAAGAGCGGTTCCGACCAGCGGCCCGAGCAGCGTGCCGGCGCCGCCGATCAGCATCCACACCACGCCCTCGCCGGAGACGTGGTAGAACATGTAGCTGGCCGAGGCATAGCGGCCGAAAAGGGCGAAGAGCGCGCCCGAAAGCCCCGCCAGCGCACCCGCGGCGATGAAGGACGTCAGCCTCAGAAGGTAGACGTTGAGGCCGATCATCTCGGCCCGGGCATCGTTCTCGCGCACGGCGATGAGCGCCAGGCCCAGCGGGCTGCGCACCAGCCGGTACTTCAGATAGGTGGCGAGCGCGACCACGATCAGGATGAAGTAGTACTGCACCATGAAGTCCGACAGCGAGATCTCGGTCTCGCCGAAGGCGAGCATCGCCGGCATGGAGAAGGACGTGCCGTCGTCACCGCCCGTCAGCGGCTTGGCGGAGAGCGCCAGGAAATAGAAGATCAGCGAGAAGACGACGGTGATGATGGCGAAATAGTGCCAGGTGAGACGGACCGCCAGCGAGCCTGCAACCGCCGCCATGGCCGTGGACAGGGCCATGCCCAGCCCGAGCGCGGGCCAGAAGCCGAGGCCGAGCTTGGCGATGCCGATGGCGACGCCGTACATGCCGAAGCCGAAATAGAGCGCCTGCCCGAACGACAGCAGCCCCGTGTAGCCGAACAGCAGGTTCACGCTCGCCGCAAACAGGGACCAGATCAGGATCTCCGTCAGGATATCCAGCCAGAAGCCGACCCCGAGCGCCTCCAGGAGCCATGGGGCGCCGGCGAGGAACGCCGCCAAGAGCGCGAGCATGGTTGCGTTGATGGTGGTCTTCACCGCGTCGCCCCCTGGAACAGCCCATGCGGGCGGAAGATCAGGACGGCGCACATCAGGCAGAGCGAGGTGATGCGCGCGACCGTCGGGTCGGTGAAGCTGGTGACGATGCCCTCGGTGACGGCGAGCAGGACGGCCGCGGCCACCGTGCCGGGCAGGTTTCCGAGCCCGCCGATGATCACGGCCATGAAACAGAACGGCAGCACGTCGACGCCGGTCTGGAACTCGACCGTGGTGATGGGCGCGGCGACCACGCCGCCGAGCGCCGCCATGGCGAAGCCGATGGCGAAGGTGAAGATGTAGACATTGGTCGCCGGCACGCCCATGGCGAGCGCCGTCTCGCGGTCGAAGCGCACCGCGCGCATCCAGGTGCCGAGCTTGGTCCTGTGCAGAAAGAGGAAGAAACCGGCGATGGCCAGCACGGCCACGATCGCCGCGAAGACGCGGTAAAGATCGTACTCCAGCCCGAACAGCGGCATGGTGCCCTCGATCGGGGGCAGAATGCGCTTCGGCGTGGCGCCGTAGGTGGCGCGGACGGTCTCCTGAATGATGATCGAGAGACCGAAGGTCGCGGCGATGGAGAGCGCCGCCATGCCGCGGATCGGCTGGATCACCGCGCGCTCGACCAAGGCGCCCAGGACGAGGCCGACGAGCGGCACGATGAGGAAGGCGATCCAATAGTTGCCGGTGGAGGAGAACACGAACCAGGTAAGGACCGTCCCCACCATGAAGAAGTCGCCGTGTGCGAGATTGATGATGTCGAGGAGGCCGAAAATGATCGACAGGCCGAGGGCGATCAGGGCGATGATGAGCCCCCAGACCAAGCCGTTGATGGCCAAAGCTGCGACCAGTTCCAAATGAACGCCCCCGGTCTAGAGTGGTTGAAATCCACCAGGTCCCCAGAATGACGCCAAGTGTGCACCCTGCAAATTTGCAATTCAATTTGTTAATTTTGCACCGCTGTGTGCATTTTTGCGCAAATGGTATGTAGAGCGGGTATGACCGTAGCCACACCGACGATCCGCCGCCGGCAGTTGGCCGGTCGAGCCGGGAAGCGGCACTGGAGAGAGTGTGAGGCTCGAACCGATGATCCCTGCCGGGCGGCGAGATGGAACACAACGGATTCCCGCTTTCGCCAAGCGGATGGGAAACGGTAGAAAGGCCCGGAGGAAACGACAAGAAGGACAGTCGACATGGCCTTGACCGCCGATGAGGCGCACGCCGCAGAGGAGACGCAAGAGCAGGAGCGCATGATCCTGGAGAGCATCGACCGCTTCCTGGAGCGGGAGGTGGCGCCGCATGCCATGCGGCTGGAACACGAGGACATTTACCCGGAAGACATCGTGGCGGCGATGAAGGAGCTGGGGCTGTTCGGCGCGATCATCCCGGAAGAGTATGGCGGGCTCGGGCTTCGGCCCTCCACCTACGCCAAGATCATCGAGCGCATCTCGCGGGTCTGGATGTCGGTCTCGGGCATCATCAACTCGCACCTGATCATGGCGCATATCGTCAACAAGACGGGCACCGAGGCGCAGCGGCAAAAGTTCCTGCCGCGCTTCGCCACCGGCGAGGTGCGCGGCGGGCTGGCACTGACCGAGCCCGACTGCGGCACGGACCTGCAAGCCATCCGCACCGCGGCAAGGCGCGACGGCAACGACTATGTGGTGAACGGCACCAAGACGTGGATCTCCAACGGCATCCACGGCTCCTGCTTCGCGCTCTTGGTGAAGACCGACCCGGAGGCCGAGCCGCGCCACGCCGGCATGAGCATGTTTCTGGCCGAGAAAGGCGACGGCTTCCGCGTCGGGCGCAAGCTGGAGAAGCTCGGCTACAAGGGCCTGGACAGCGCCGAGCTGGTCTTCGAGGACTACCGGGTGCCGCCGGAGAACCTGATCGGCGGCGAAGAGGGTCAAGGCATGCGCTCGGCCATCACCGGGCTGGAGCTCGGCCGGGTGAACGTGGCCGCGCGCGGCGTCGGCGTGGCGCAGGCGGCCCTCGACGAGGCGGTGAAATACTCCCAGCAGCGCTCGACCTTCGGCAAGCCGATCTACCGGCACCAGGCCATCGCGCTGAAGCTCGCCGACATGGTGACGCGGGTGCACGCGGCCAGGCTCCTGACCGAGCAGGCGGCGAACGCCCTCGACCGCGGCGAGCGCTCCGACTTCGAGGCCGGCATGGCCAAGCTGTTCGCCACCGAGGCCGCGCTGGAGAACGCCACCGAGGCCATGCGCATCCATGGCGGCTACGGCTACTCCAAGGAGTTCCTGGTCGAGCGCCTCTACCGCGACGCCCCGCTCCTGTGCATCGGCGAGGGCACCAACGAGATCCAGCGCATCATCATCGCCAAGCGGCTGATCGAGCAGAACCCGGTTTGAAAGCGGGGTGGGGCCGCCTCACGGCGGGCGCTAGCTCTTGTGCCTGTCCATGGCGTCGCGGATGAACTGGTGCGCCTCTTCCGTTTCGCCCCAGCGCACGACCTTGACCCATTTGTCCTTCTCCAGGTCCTTGTAGTGCTCGAAGAAATGGCCGATCTGGTCGATCAGGATCTCCGGCAGGTCGCGGTAGGAGGAGACGTTCCGGTAGAAGGGCAGCAGGTCGTCGTGGGGGACGGCGAGGATTTTCTCGTCCAGGCCCTTCTCGTCCTGCATCACCAGGACGCCGATCGGACGCGAGCGGATGATGGCGCCGGGCATGACCGGAACCTGGCCGATGACGAGGACGTCGACGGGATCGCCGTCTTCCGAGAGCGTGTGCGGCACGAAGCCGTAATTCGCCGGATAGTGCATGGGCGTGTGCAGGAAGCGGTCGACCACCATGGCGCCGGAGGCCTTGTCCAGCTCGTACTTGATCGGCACGCCGCCCAGCGGAATCTCGATGATGGCGTTGACGTCGTAGGGCGGGTTCTCGCCAACGGGAACGGCTTCGATGCGCATTGCGGGCTGCGGCCTCCTGAAACGGGGTCTCTGCTACGCCTTTGGGCGGAGCACCAATGACTAACTTGTCAGGGTGGGGACGGTCTGCCAAGCGTATGCAGGTTAGGTACGCTCCATTCGGGTCCGAGCAATGGTCAGGTCTGTAACCGACGTCCACCTACAAGGCTGTTCGCCCCATGGAAACGGAAACCGCCGACATCGAAGATTTTCTGGCCGCCTGCCCTCCCTTCGACCTGCTGCCGCCGGACACCGTTGCCGCGCTCGCGGATAAGATCGAGACGGTCCGCGCCGGCAAGGGCACCGTGATCCTGGAGCCGGGGCAGGAGAGCCGGCACCTCTATCTGGTGCGCTCCGGCACCGTCGAGATCCGCTCGCCCACGGACCATCTGCTGGCGCAACTGGGCGAGCGCGACGCCTTCGGCGTGCGCGCCCTGCTCGGCAACGGCACCGCGTCCTACCGGGCGACGGCCCTCGAGGACGGCCTGCTCTGCCTCCTGCCGCAGCCGGAGTTCTCCCGTCTCAAGGCGGCCTTTCCGCACTTCGATCGTTTCTTTCAGCCCATGGGCGCGGGCGGGCCGCGGGGCCTGCCCTCCGACGGCGACCGCGACACGGGCGAGCAGCTCGGCCTCTTGTCGCAGCGCCTCCGCGACCTGATGACGGTCGGCCCCATCACCATCGGCCGCGACCAGACGGCGCGCGACGCCGCCCTCAAGATGCGGCAGTTCGGCATCTCCTGCCTGCCCGTGGTCGAGGGCGGGCAGCTTGTCGGGATCCTGACCAACGGCGACCTGCGGGACCGGGTCGTGGCCGAGGGCGGCGACGTCGATGCGGCCGTGGGCTCGGTGATGACGCCGGACCCGGTGGCGCTGGATGCGGACCAGTCCGCCTTCGATGCGCTTCTGGGCATGACGGAGCGCAACATCAGCCATCTGCCGATCGTCGACGACGGCAAGCTGGTCGGCATCATCACCAACACCAATCTGGTGCGCAAGCAGACGGCGTCCGCCGTCTACATGGTCGGCGACATCTACAAGCGGCGCACCTTCGAGGACCTGGCCGATATCGTCGCGCAGGTGCCGCGCCTGCTGGTGCAGCTCGTCGAAGGCGGCGCGACGGCGCAGAACGTCGGGCACATCGTCACCAGCGTCTGCGATGCGGTGACGAACCGGCTTCTGCAACTGGGCGAAGACCGGTTCGGGCCGGCGCCGGTGCCCTATCTCTGGCTCGCCTGCGGCTCGCAAGGCCGCCGCGAGCAATCCGGCATCTCCGATCAGGACAACTGCATGATCCTCGACGATGCCTTCGTCGAGGCCGAGCACGGCGCCTATTTCGCGCAGCTCGCCACTTATGTGTGCGACGGGCTGAACGCCTGCGGCTATGTCTACTGCCCCGGCGAGATGATGGCGATGACGCCGAAGTGGCGCCAGCCCCTGAGGCAGTGGCAGGAGTACTTCCGGTCCTGGATCGACCAGCCCGGCCCCATGGCGCAGATGCTGGCCAGCGTCATGTTCGACCTGAGGCCGATCCGCGGCAACGCCCGGCTCTACGACGGCCTGCAGGACGAGACCCTGCAGCGCTCGCGCTCCAACAGCATCTTCATCGCGCATCTGGTCAGCAATGCGCTGACCCATACGCCGCCGCTGGGCTTCTTCCGAGGGTTCGTGCTGGTGCGCAGCGGCGAGCACAAGAACCAGTTCGACATGAAGCACAACGGCGTGGTGCCCATTGTCGACATTGCCAGGGTCTATGCGCTGCAGGCGGGCCTCAAGGACGTGAACACCTACGACCGGCTGGCCGCCTGCCGGGAGGGCAGCGCGCTCAGCGAGGCCGGTGCCCGCGACCTGCTCGACGCCTTCGAGTTCATCTCGATCACGCGCCTCAAGCATCAGGTGCGGCAGATCCGCAGCGGCAAGGCGCCGAACAACTTCATGGCGCCGGACGAGCTCTCGGAGTTCGAGCGCAATCACCTGAGAGACGCCTTCCTGGTTGTGAAGACCCAGCAATCGGCCCTGTCCAACGCCCATCAGATCGGTGCGCGTTAGGGCGCTCGTATCAGGTTTCCGAGCGAAGCCCGCCCGGCGCCTGACGGCGCCGCCTTCCCCGTCAAGGGGAGGGAAAACGCTATGGGACAAGCCCAGGATAGGGGTCAGACCCCTGTGGCGCTGGCGGCGATCCGAAATGCGGGAGATGGCCGCCGCGATGCGATACTGTCATCTTATCGGCGATCGCGGCCCGGCGGGCATTGAGACATCGGGCGCAAGGCGTGGAGCAAGCGCATGTTCTTCCATCTGGTTTCAGTGTTCGCGGCGGGTGCCTGTGCGGCCGGCCTTGTCATGCTGGTCTACCGGACCACGGGCCGCAAGGCGCCGAAGTTCCTGCTGCCCCTGGTGGCGGGGCTGGCCATGATCGGCTTCAACGCCTGGAGCGAATATACGTGGCATTCGCGCACGGCGTCCGCGCTGCCCGATCACATCAAGGTGGTCCAGCGCTACGGCCATGAGAGCGCCTGGCAGCCCTGGACGCTGCTGTTTCCCAGGATCGACCGCCTGCTGGCGGTCGACACGTCGCAGACCAAGCGCAACGAGAATCTGCCGGATCTCGTTCTGGCGGAGATCCTGCTGGTGCATCGGTACGATCCGACCGCGGTGGCGTATCAGATGTTCGACTGCAAGGCGGCCAGGCGCACGGATGTGGACCAGTCCAGGGGGTTCGGCGCGGACGGCCTGCCGGTGGGCGCCAACTGGACGCCGGTCGAGCGCGACAGCGCTCTGTTCCAGACACTCTGCGCCTCCTGACCCGGATCTCCCGGACAGCCGACAAAAGAAAAGACCCCGCCAGAAGGCGGGGTCCGGAGAGGGTGGAATTGGAAGCGTCTTTTTTTCTTAGTGGTCCGCGACAGCCACACCCGCGCCCTTGGGAATACGGATGTCCTCCACCAGGGTCTGGATAGCCTTGGGCGGCGCCTGGGTGACGGCGGACACCGCGAAGGCGACGGCGAAGTTCAGCAAGGCACCGATGGCGCCGAAGGCTTCCGGCTGGATCCCGAGGAACCAGTTGTCCGCCGTGTTGGCCATCATCTCGGTGCCTTTGACGAAGAACCAGCCCTTGAACCAGAAGATGTAGAGCAAGGTCGACGTCAGGCCGGCGAGCATGCCCGCAACCGCGCCGACATTGTTCACGCGCTTGGAGAAGATGCCCATCATCAAGGCCGGGAAGATCGACGATGCCGCCAGTCCGAAGGCTAGCGCCACCACTTGCGCCGCGAAGCCCGGTGGATTGAGGCCGAGATAGCCCGCCACCGCGATGGCGCCGGCCATGGAGACGCGCGCCCACATCAGCTCCTGGCGCTCGGAGATCTTAGGCGCGAAGACGCCCTTCAGCAGATCGTGCGAGATGGCCGAGGAAATGGCCAACAGGAGACCCGCCGCCGTTGAGAGCGCAGCGGCCAGGCCGCCGGCGGCCACGATGGCGATCACCCAGTTCGGCAGATTGGCGATCTCCGGGTTGGCCAAGACCATGATATCGCGGTCGACCTTGACCATCTCGTTGCCCTTCCAGCCCCAGGCTTCGGCCTTTTTGACGAATTCCGGGTTCTTGTCGTTGTAGTACTGGATGCGGCCGTCGCCGTTCTTGTCCTCGTATCTCAGCAGACCGGTCTTCTCCCAGTTCTTGAACCACTGGGGACGCTCTGCGTAGGACAGGTTGCCGTCCGGGGCGCCGACCTGTCCGGTCTGGATGGTGTCGGTGATGTTCAGCCGCGCCATGGCGCCGACGCCGGGAGCGGTCGTGTAGAGCAGCGCGATGAAGACCAGCGCCCAACCGGCGGACCAGCGCGCATCGGCCACCTTCGGAACCGTGAAGAAGCGGATGATGACGTGCGGCAGGCCGGCCGTCCCGATCATCAGCGACAAGGTATAGACCACCAGATTGAGCGTACTGCCCGATTGCGCGGTGTATTCCCTGAAGCCGAGATCCGTCACCGTCTGATTGAGCTTGGTCAGCAGCGACACCCCTTCGGTGGTCTCCGCGAAGAGGCCGATCTGGGGAAACGGGATGCCCGTGATCTGGATGGAGATGAAGATCGCCGGGATCGTGTAGGCGACGATCAGAACGCAGTACTGGGCGATCTGGGTGTAGGTGATGCCCCGCATGCCCCCGAGCACCGCATAGATGAAGACGATCGCCATGCCGGCGAACAGGCCGACCGAGAAATCGACCTCGAGGAAGCGCGAGAAGGCCACGCCGACGCCCTTCATCTGGCCGATGACGTAGGTGATCGAAGCCACGATCAGGCAGACGACGGCCACGATGCGCGCGGTCTGCGAGTAGTAGCGGTCGCCGATGAACTCCGGCACCGTGAACTTGCCGAACTTGCGCAGGTAGGGCGCCAGCAGCATGGCCAGCAGCACGTAGCCGCCGGTCCAGCCCATCAGGAAGATCGAGGCGTCGTAGCCGTTGAAGGCGATCAGGCCGGCCATGGAGATGAACGAGGCGGCGGACATCCAGTCGGCCGCGGTCGCCATGCCGTTGGCCACCGGATGGACGCCGCGGCCGGCGGCGTAGAACTCGCCCGTGGTGCCGGCCCTGGCCCAAATGGCAATGCCGATATAGAGCGCAAAGCTGGCGCCGACGACGAGATAGGTCAGTGTTTGAAGATCCATCTGTCCGCCCCCCTAGGCGCCGTCTTCGCTGTCGTCTTCGTGGACGCCGTACTGGCGGTCCAGCGCGTTCATCCGGATCGCGTAGAAGAAGATCAGGATCAGAAAGACGTAGATCGATCCCTGCTGCGCAAACCAGAACCCGAGATCCGTTCCGCCAACCGGAATGGAGCTCAGGAGCGGCCGCAGAATTATTCCGAATCCGAATGAAACAAGCGCCCAAATGACCAAGCAAATCGCCATCAAGCGCAAGTTGGCTTGCCAATATTGTAGTCCTGCACCCTTGTCGTCTGCCATCGCCCTTCCTTTCCTAGACGTTTCAATTATTTGAAGCTTATTCTCAAAATATTCATTCTCATTTCAATAAATTGGAAGTATGTCGAAGATATCCGCTCGCACGGCCTGGCGGCCGCCACGTTAGCCTTTCGTATATATTCCAATGCCGGAAGAATTGGTGTGGGCAGGTATAGGAACGGCCGGGCGCAAACGCAATTTGTCATTGGTTGCATAGACCAACGGCTTATGTCCAAAAGCGGATTTTTTGGATTGACTGGAGCGGGCGCGGACCGGTCGGTATCGCCCCGATGCGTGTCGCGAAGCTCGGCAGCGGGCCGGATCCGGCCGTGGATTCGATCCGTCGTTGGCGCGATACTGTGGGGCGGCGGCGGCGCCGACGGGCGGAGGATGTCCGGCTTCCGATAGTCGACGATCGATCGGCCCGACGGTCGGCCGCGCCTGGGAGGAGTGGCGCAATGACGAAATCCGTGCTCGTCGTCGACGATGAGCCAAACATCGTGCTGTCGCTCGAATATCTCATGAAGCGGCTGGGCTATGAGGTGTATCTGGCGCGCGACGGCGAGGAGGCGCTGGCCATCATCGAGCAGAAGGCCCCGGACCTGGTCCTGCTCGATGTGATGATCCCGAAACGCGACGGCTACGACGTCTGTCAGGCGACCCGGTCCAATCCGGCCTTGGACAAGGTCCGGATCGTCATGGTCACGGCGAAGGGGCGGGAAGTGGAGATCGAGAAGGGGCTGGCGCTGGGCGCCGATGCCTATCTGACGAAACCGTTCTCAACGCGCGAGCTTGCCGACACCGTCCAGAACCTGTTGGGAACCGAGCGTGCATGACTTACGCGAGCGCCTGAGCCTGAGGCTCCGCATCTTCCTGTTCTTCGCCTTCGCCGGCCTCGGCGCGGCCGTGCTGCTGGGGGGCGGGCTGTGGCTGGCCGCGGAGCGCATCGGCGAGGGCGCCGGGCCGCCGCTGGTGCTGTTCGGCGGGGCGGCCGGGTTCGCCATCGTCGGCCTGATCACCTGGGTCTGGCTGATGTTCGACAGCAATGTCGCCATGCCCATCCAGAGCCTGGTGCGCGACATCCAGACCCACACCCATGCCGAGCCCAATCGCGAGATCGCCACCGAGCAGGGTCGCTATCTGGGGCTGCTGGCGCCGGCGGCGCGGGAGATGGCGGTGGCGCTGGCCAAGGCGCGCAGCGAGGTCGGCGCGGAGGTCGCGCGCGCGACCCGGCTCGCGGAGGAGCAGAGGGGGCGCCTGGAGACCGTCCTGCGCGACCTGCACGAGGGCGTGCTGATCTGCAACCTGAACCACGAGATCCTGCTCTACAACCGGCATGCCCTGGCGCTGCTGCATGTCTCCGGCGAGATCGGGCTTGGACGGTCCCTGTTCTCGGTCCTGAACCGGCAGCCCTTCTTCCATGCGCTGGAGCGCTTGACCAGCCGCCTGGCCGAGGGCCGGCACGCGGATCACGACGACGGGCTGACCGCGCAGGTGGTGTGCGCGACCACGGACGGCCGGCATGTGCTGCAGGGGCGCTTCAGCCTGCTGGTGGAAGTGGATGCGCAGACGCTGACCGGCTATGTGGTGACGCTGGAGGACGTCACCGGCGAGCTCGCCGCGCTGGCCCGGCGCGACCGGATGGTGCGCGAGGCCATCGAGGGGCTGCGCCACCCGATCGCCAATCTGCGCGCGGCCGTGGAGATGCTGACGGCGGAGCCGGATCTCGCCGCGAAGGACCGTCAGGCGTTCGAAGGGGTCCTGACGGCAGAGTGCGAGGCGCTGTCGCAGCATCTGAGCGACCTCAGCGACGACTATCACGACATCGTCACGGGCCATTGGCCCATGAGCGACGTCTACTCGTCCAACCTGCTCAACTGCGTGGTGCGCCGGATCCGCGACAAGGGCGGCGTCGACTGCGTGATGACCGGCGTGCCGGTGTGGCTGCACTGCGACAGCTACACCATCGTCGAGCTGCTGGAGCACCTGATCGGCAGAATCGCCGAGGAGAGCGGGGCCACGGCCTTCGACCTGGAGGCCAGCGGCGGGGACAACCGGGTCTATGTGGATCTGAGCTGGCAGGGGGCGCCGGTGCGCGCGGGCGTTCTGGGCGCCTGGCTCGATGCGACGCTGGTGGAGAGCCTCGGCGGCCTCTCCGGCCACGAGGTGCTGGAGCATCACCAGTCCGAAGCCTGGTGCGAGCCCCATGGGGACGGCGGCGCCCGCCTGCGGCTGCCGCTGCCCAAGGCGATCCGCGCCCATGGCGCGCAGCCCCAGGCGGCGGAAAAACTGCCGGCCCGGCCGGAGTTCTACGACTT
Organism: Hyphomicrobiales bacterium; assembly: GCA_022361215.1. Lineage (GTDB taxonomy): Bacteria > Pseudomonadota > Alphaproteobacteria > Rhizobiales > Methyloligellaceae > JAKSBI01. The sequence goes on from JAKSBI010000034.1 coordinate 26,357, forward strand.
CGATCTGCTGAAGCGGATCGGCGCGGCGGCCCATGGCGACCGGGCGCTGGACGAGCTCACCTATGTGGTGTTCGACACCGAGACGACCGGGCTGGAGCCCTCCGCCGGCGACGAGATCATCTCCATCGCCGGCGTGCGCATCGTCAACGGCCGGATCCTGACGGGGGAGTCCTTCAGCCAGCTCGTCAATCCGGGCCGGTCCATCCCGAAGGGCTCGATCCGCTTCCATGGCATCGTCCCGGAGATGGTGAAGGACAAGCCGCCGATCCGCGAGGTGCTGCCGCGGTTCCACGACTATGTGGGGGATGCGGTGCTGGTGGCGCACAACGCCGCCTTCGACATGACGTTTCTGGAGCGCAAGCAGGAGGCGTGCGGCGTGCGCTTCGACAACCCGGTGCTCGATACGGTGCTGTTGTCGGCGTTCCTGCACGATCACACCAACCAGCACACGCTCGACGCCGTGGCGGAGCGCTTCGGCATCGAGATCCCGGCCGAGGACCGGCACACGGCGCTGGGCGACTCGATTGCGACCGCGGCCGTCTTCCTGCGCATGGTCGAGCTGCTGCGCGCGCAGAAGATCCGGACCCTGGCCGAGGCGATGCAGGCCTCGGAGCGGATGGTCGAGATCCGCCGCCAGCAGGCGCGCTACTGAGCGGACGGACACGGCCCCCGGATGCGCAAGGGGCGCTTGAGAGGACGCCATGAAAGAGCACAACCATTTGGGCGAGCGGACCGTGGCCCTGACCCTGCTGGGGGCGGTGCTGTTCCACCGGCCGCTGCTGAATGTGTTCGATGCGGGCGCCGAGGCGACGGTGGCCGGCATCCCGGTGCTGTTCCTCTACCTGTTCGGCGCCTGGGCGCTGCTGATCGCGCTTCTGGGCGCCGTGGTCGAGCGGGCCAACGGCGACGCCCCGGGGCCGTGATGGGGCGCGGGCCACGCAACGGCACGGCGCGGGAGCGCTAGCGCCATGGTCTCGGGCTGGCTGATACTGCTCGCGGCGCTAGCCTATCTTCTGCTGCTGTTCGCGGTGGCCCATTACGGGGACAAGCGCGCCGCGGCGGGGCGCAGCCTGGTCGCCAACCCGTACGTCTACACCCTGTCCATCGCCGTCTACTGCACGAGCTGGACCTTCTACGGCAGCGTCGGGCGGGCGGCGCAGACCGGGGTCGGCTTCCTGCCGATCTATCTCGGGCCGACGCTGGTGTTCGCGCTGGGCTGGTTCGTGCTGCGCAAGATCCTGCGCATCTCCGAGGCCCAGCGCATCACGTCGATCGCCGATTTCATCGCCTCGCGCTACGGCAAGAGCCAGCTCCTCGGCGGCCTGGTGACCGTCATCGCAGTGGTGGGGATCGTCCCCTATATCGCGCTGCAGCTGAAGGCGGTGGTGAACA
>JAKSBI010000003.1 GCA_022361215.1 Hyphomicrobiales bacterium
AGGGCCTGTGGACATTCACGTTGTGGATGCTGGTTTTGCGAGATTGGCTCAGCTTTAGGAGCGAGGGCGCAGGACATGCCTTGCATATTCAAGCCCGAGCGACGCGGAGATGGGCCAATCTCGCGCAATCCCGGAGGGACCCGCCAGCACCGCAAGGTGAATGTCCACAGGCCCTAGTCGAACATGCCGAGCACGAAGGCCGTCTCGGCCAGGGCGAGCGTCGGTACGCCGAGGGTCAGCGCCCAGCGGGCCGCCGTCACCAGGGTGCGTCCGACCGGCTCGATGGGAGGATCCGGCAGCGCCCGGCTCTCCTCTTGCAGACCCAGGACCAGAGCCGTGAACCAGGCGAGCCAGCCCACCGCCATCGCTTCCGCTATCAGGACGATATAGGCCATCGGGATCCCCTTCGTGCGTCCGACTATAAAATGTATTTTCAATACATTTTATATAAGCCGATCCACGCGAAAAGCAATATCCGATCTGCATCTTTATAGCCTGGCTGCAACACGCGGGCGCTTGTGCCGGCTGCCGCCACGGCCCATGTTCTGGGCCGCTGCCCCAGTGGAGACCGACATGACCGAGACCTCATCGCCCTCGACCGACCTGCGCCGCATGATCGTCGGCTATCGCCTGAGCCAGGCGATCTACGTCGCCGCAAAGCTCGGCATCGCCGATCTGCTGACGGGCGGCCCGCGCGATGCCGAGGATCTGGCGGCAGCGGCGAAGGCGCATGGACCGTCGCTCTATCGGGTGCTGCGGCTGCTGGCCAGCGAGGGCATTTTCGAGGAGCTGGAGGAGGGCCGGTTCGGCCTCACGCCGCTGGCCGAGCCGTTGCGTAGCGACGCGGCCGAGTCCTTTCGCGCCCGCGCCATCTTCGATGCGGAGGAATGGAACTGGCGGGCCTGGGGCAACCTGCTGCACAGCGTCGAGACCGGCGCGCCGGCGTTCGACCATACCTTCGGCATGCCGACCTTCGACTATCTCGCGAAAAACCGGGAGGCGGCGGCGCGCTTCGACGCGCTGATGGCGGAACAGACCGGAACCGTGGCCGAGGCCGTTGCGGACGTCTACGACTTTTCAGGCATGGAGCGCGTCGTGGACGTGGGCGGCGGCTATGGCGCATTGCTGACGGCCATCCTGCGCGCCAACCCGCATCTGAGAGGCGTCCTCGTCGACCTGCCGCACACGGTGGAAGGCGCCGGG
>JAKSBI010000292.1 GCA_022361215.1 Hyphomicrobiales bacterium
CCTTTACTGGCGGAAGAGCTGCCTCAAGAGGTCCTCGGGCCTGACCTTCTGCGGCTCCTCCTGCGAGGGCGGCGCCTGGCCCTGCTGGACCTGGCCGCCCTGGCCGTCCGGCGCCGGCTGCGGCGCGCCGCCGTCCTGTCCGCCGCCGAGGAAATTCTGCAGGAGCCGGTTGACGCCCTGACCGCCGTCCTTCTTCTTCAGTTTCTCGATGGCCCTGCCGATTCTCTTGGCGGCATCGACGGCCGCGTCGGGGTCCTTCAGGAAGTGCTCCAGGTCGGGCTTGATCTTCGGCTTCCTCCAGGGGCCGGTGATCTTCACGGGCACCTTCAGGCCCTGGAGCTCCTGGGTGCTGCCCTGGCCTTCGAGGCTCGCCACGATGCGCGGCTCGACCCGGTAGTCCAGGCGCTCCCGCGGCACGTCCACCGTGCCGGCGCCGGCCAGGCGGATGAGCGGACCGACCATCTGCAGATCGCGGTTCGTGGCGACGCCCGCCTGCATGGTGAAGGTGCCGGAGAGCTGGCTGAAGTCCGTCTTGGCCCTCGGCTCGCGGCGCCAGCCGCCGAGCTGGCCCTTCTTCAGGGCGCGGATGCGCTGGGCGATGTTGACGCCCTCGATGGCGCCGTCGGAGAAGTGGAAGCTGCCTTTGCCTTGCAGCGTCCGGACGATCTCGCTCTGGGAGCGGCCGGCGCCGGTGAGATTGACCGCGAGCTTGGCGCGCCCTGAGACCCAGTCGAACTTGGCGGCGTCCTTGAGAAGCGGCAGCGCGGAGACGTCGGCGAACTCGAACGTGCTGGCGAAGGCCGGAACGGCGCGCGCGCCGTTCAGCGTCAGCCGTCCGGTGCCGCGCCCGCCATAGAGCTGCATGTCCTGGAGGTCGGCGGTCAGGATGCCGTTGCTCAGCTTTGCCGTGACCTTGCTCTTGCCGACCTTGATGTCCTCGTAGAACATCTGGCCCGCCGTCAGCAGCACGACCGCGTCGACCGTGCGCAGCGCCGCCAGATCGATGGCCGTCTGGCTCCAGCCACGCACCGCGGGCTGGCGCTGGCCGTCCCGCTCGTTCAGCTCCTTGATGAAGTCCGTCAGCGACTGATCGTCCCTCGGCTTCGGGGCCGGGCCCTTGGGGACGATGGTGACGCCCGGCGCCGTCTGCTTCGGCTCCGCCGGGGCCGGCGTCGCCGGCGCGGCGGCCGGGCGCGGCGCGGCACCGCCGCGGCCCAGATACATGTTGAGATCGAGCCGGTCGAGGGCGAGCGCCGCCCGGATATGGGGCCGCGGCTTTTTCAGCGTGACCTCGGCATTGCCCTGCCCGTTCATACCGTCGAGGGACAGCCTGGCGTCGTTGAACGTAATGACCGTCGGGCTCGCCTTCAGCCGGCCGCTGAGCTTGGCCGGGCCGAGGCCCCGGCCCGCCGGCAGCGCCGAGCCGGCCCAGGCCGCGAGGGCGCGCACGGAGGGCGTGTCGCCCGTGACCTTGCCGTCGACGGTGGCTCCGGCGCCACGGGCCAGCCTGCCGTCGAAGGTGCCTTTGACATGGCGCGAGGAGAGGGTCAGGGCGACCGGCGTCGGCTGGCCGTCGGTCATCTTCAGCGCCGACTGGATGCGCCCCTTGAAGACCACCTTCTCGCCGCGCCAGACCAGATCGCCTTCCGCCTCCAGGGGGTCGGACAGCCGTTCCAGCGCCACCGAGACGTTGATGGCGTCCAGGCGATGGCGGGTGCCGCTGGTCTCGTCCGTGAAGCGCACGATGCCGTCGATCATCTCGACCGTGCCGAGCCGGAGGTCCTGCACCATCGACGTACCGCCCGGAGACCCGCCGCCGGCCTGAGCCCGCATCGCCCGCAGGGGCGGCTGGCGCGCGGCGCGCTTGCGGAACTCCCAGTTGGTGCGCCCGTTGCGGTCGACCAGCAGGTCGAACACGGGACGCACCATGACGAAGCGCTCGACCTCGACCCGGCGCTGCACCAGCGGCATCAGCTTCAGATCGAGCGTCAGCGACTGCATCTTCAGCATCGGCCCACCCGTCATGCCGGGCGGGTTCGAGAGCGTGACGTCGCCGAGCTTGACGCCCACATTCGGGAACACGGAGAACGACGTCTCGCCGCCCACCGCAAGCTCGCGGCCGGTCTGCTGCCGGACCAGGTCCGTGACCTGCTCGCGGACCACGTCCGTGGGCACCAGGAAGACGAGCGCGGCGACGGCCAGGACGGCCAGGATCACCAGCGTGACAACGGATTTGATGAGGAGTCGCATGGGTTCGCTTTATCAGGCATGAACCGACGCCGCGCCGGCCCCTCCGGCCCTGCGCGGTCGCCTCGCGAGGCGAATCACGTTCACCCCATTTGCAAGCTTAGGGCCAATATTGCCCTGAGAATAGGTTCTGACTGGGGCACGGGGTCGCGGGGTGTGGACGCACCAGACCCTGCGCCTTCCACCGGCCACCGGCGTCATTCCGACGAAGGCCCACTCCTGTCCGGGATTCTGGGGGTGCGCCGGGATGACGCCGAGTGAAGGATCAGGTCAGGTATGACACTCAAGCGGGCTGGCGCACCGCCTTTGGTCGGACGGCCCCTACCGCTGCGGCCGTCGCACGATCACCAGCAGCACCACGACGGACAGGTAGATCACCGTCAGGGTCAGGAAGGTGTCGGCGAAGGCCTTGACCAGGGCTTCCTGGCGGACGACGCCGGCGAGGCGCCTGAGCGCCGCCATGCGGGCGTCGGAGCCGAGCGCGGAGAGGCCCTCGGTGAAGCTCTGCAGGGTCTCCTCCACCTGCTGGCGGCCCCAGGTGACGGACTCGCGCAGGCGCGCCAGATGCAGGTCCATGCGCTTGTTCAGGATGGTGTTGAGCACGGCCAGGCCGACGGCGCCGCCGAAATTGCGCGTCAGCGTGTAGATGGCCGAGGCGTTCTTCAGGCGGTCGGCCGAGAGGGTGCCGAGCGCCATGATGTTGATGGTGGCGATGGCCAGCATCAGCGAGCTGCCGCGCAGGATCTGCGGCATCAGGAGCTCGTAGAAGTCCCAGTCCTTGGTGACGTAGGTGAGCTGCCAGGTGCCGATGGCGAAGACGGCGAAGGCGACGGCGATCAGGATGCGCAGATCGAAGCGGGCGGCCAGCCGGCCGGCGATCGGCGCCATCAGGAACTGGCTGAGGCCGGTGACGAACATGGTCTGCCCGATCTGCAGGGGCGAGTAGTCGCGCACGCTGGCGAGGTAGATCGGGTAGAGATAGGTGAGCCCGTGCAGGCCGACGCCGAGCACGAAGCCGAAGATGCAGCCGGTCCAGAAGTTGCGGTCGCGGAAGGCCGTCAGGTCCACGATGGGCGTGTGGGCGGTGAAGGCGCGCCAGAAGAACAGGAAGGCGCCGGTGGCGGAGAGGGCGACGCCGGCGACGATGTAGCGCGACTCGAACCAGTCCTCGCGCGGGCCTTCCTGCAGCGCGAACTGCAAGGCGCCCAGGAACATGGCCATGCCGACGAGGCCGAGCCAGTCGAAGTGCTCCAGGAGCTTGAAGCTCGGCTTGTCGAAGTCGATCAGCAGCCAGCCGGCGACGGTGACGAAGATGCCGGGCACCACATTGATCAGAAAGATCCAGTGCCAGGAGAGCAGCTCGGTCAGGTAGCCGCCGAGGGTCGGGCCGAGGGTGGGACCGAGAGTGGCCACCAGCGCGATGGTCGGCCCGACGATGTGCTGCTTGGAGCGCGGGAAGATGGTGAAGCCGGTGGCGAACACCGCCGGTACCAGGGGACCGCCGATGAAGCCCTGCAGGGCGCGCCACAGGATCATCTCGTTGATCGTGGTGGCGGTGGCGCACATGACGCTCATCAGCGTGAAGCCGGCGGCCGCGAAGGTGAAGGTGTAGCGGGTGGAGAAGGCGCGCAGCAGAAAGCCCGAAAGGGGCACGGCGATGACCTTGGCGATCAGATAGCTGGTCTGGATCCAGGGGATCTCGTCGGCGCTCGCCGACAGGCCCGCCTGCATCTCCGGCAGCGCCGCGGACACCACCTGGATGTCGACCAGCACCATGAACATGGCGAAGGTCATGGCGAAGAAGGCGACGAAGTGCTTGGGCTCGACGCGGTCGTCCTCGACCGGCGGCAGGATCTCGGTTTGCGACGGCGCCGCCACCCCTCAGTCCCGGCCCGTCACTCGGCCGGAGGACTGCTGGCCCCGGCCGCGTGCCAGAGCGACTGCCAGCCGAGCAGGCTCAGCAGGGTCGGGCGCGGCTGCGTCGGATCGAGCGTATCGACGCTGGCCACCACCGAGAGGCCCGGGCGCAGCCGGCCATCGACGATGGCATCCCTCGGCACCGAGACGCGCACGGGCACGCGCTGCACGATCTTGGTGAAGTTGCCGGTGGCGTTCTCCGGCGGCAGCAGGGAGAACTCGGCCCCGGTCGCCGGCGAGAAGCTCTCGATGCGCCCGACGATCGGCGTGTCGCGATAGGCGTCGACCTCGATCACGACCTCCTGGCCGACCTTCAGCCCCTCGATATGGGTTTCCTTGAAGTTGGCCTCGACATAGAGCTTGTCCATCGGCACCAGCGCCAGGAGGCGCGTGCCCGGCTGCACGAGCTGGCCCTGCTTCACGGCGAGATTGCCCACCACGCCGTCGAAAGGCGCGCGGATCTGGGTGTGCTGGAGATCGCGCTCCGCCTTCTTCAGGCGGGTGGCGAACTCCGCCTGCAGGCGTGTCGCCTCCTCGCGCTGGGCGACGAGCACGGCCACATTGGCCTCGGCCGTCATCACCGCCGCCTTGGCGCTCTCCACGCTGGCCACGGCGCGGGCGCGCTCCGCAACGATGGAGTCGAGCGCCTTGCGGCTGGAGAAGGCGCGGGCCGCGAGCTGCTCGATGCGCGCGAGATCGGCGTCGGCGCGCTTGGCCGTGGCCTCTGCCGCCGTCAGCTCCGCCTTGTGGCGGGCCACCACCGCCTGCTGGGCCTCGATCTGGCGGGAGATGCGGGCGATGGTCGCGTCCTGGGTCTCCATCTTGCCGCGGGCGGCGGCCACCACGAGCTGGTAGTCCTCCGGATCGATGCGCACCAGCAGGTCGCCGGCCTCGACCTCGGCATTGTCGGCCACCACCACCGCCAGCGCATAGCCCGAGACCTTCGGCGCGATGATCGAGGTGTCGGCGCGCACATAGGCGTCGTTGGTGGAGACCACGAACTGCCCGCGCACCAGCCAGTCGTGACCGTATTTGGCGCCGTAGCCGAGCGCGGCCAGCAGCACCAGCGCGCCCACGAACCGCTTCAGCTTGCGGGAGCGGGCAGGCGGCAGGACCGGCTCCAGCGGAATCGGCTCGGTCGCCGGCTCGACCTTGACCGGCGTGTGGTCGGATCCCGTCACGATGGCGTTTGACGGCGCCGCCCGCATGGGGGCGACAAGAGACTTTTTGGCGGGGCCCTCGTCCGGCGAGGGCGCGTCATCGCTTGTTTGGTCCGGCCCTTCGATCAGCGTCTGCTTCGATTTGGCCATAAGCTCATATATCACACATTGTGAAACGACTCGCAAAGTCGCGAATCGCCACCATAGGCAGGCACGGTCGCGGCACACTGTGCGGGATGCCACACGGGACACGGAGGAGACCCCCATGACCAGCGACGCCGTCAGCTACGAGGCGGAGGACCGGATCGCCACCATCCGGCTGAACCGGCCGGAGCGGCTGAACCGGCTCGACGGCGCCCTCGTCGACGGGCTCGAGGCCGCCTGGCGGCGGTTCATGGCCGACGACGACGCGCGCGTGGCGGTGCTCGCCGCCGCCGGCGACACGGCCTTCTCGGCCGGCGCCGACCTGAAGGCCATCCCCCACGACCTCTATCGCGGCATCCCGGGCGTCGGCGTGCCCGTCGACAAGCCCGTGGTCGGCGCGGTCGCGGGCTGGTGCGTCGGCGGCGGCATGGTGCTCACCACCATGTGCGACCTGCTGGTGGCGGCCGAGGACGCCCGGTTCAGCTACCCCGAGGTGAAGGTCGGCTTCTCCGGCGGGCTGATCTCGACGCTCGCCTGCCGCATCCCGCACAAGATCGCCATGGAGCTGCTGCTGCTCGGCGAGCCCATGGACGCGCAACGCGCCTACGAGGTGGGCTACGTCAACAAGGTGGTTCCGCCCGAGGCGCTGATGGCCACGGCCACGGACTACGCCCGGCGCATCGCGGCCACGGCGCCCCTGCCCTCGCGCATGCTCAAGCGCTTCGTCGCCGAGGCGGTGCCGAAAGGCCCGACGGAGCTGGCGGGCATCGCGCGGAGCCAAGTCGACCGGGTCAACGCCAGCGCCGACGGCGCCGAGGGGCTCGCCGCCTTCTTCGAGAAGCGGGAGCCGGACTTCAAGGGCGCGTGAAAGGGCACGGGGCCACCCATGAACCTCGACCGCTGGCAATCGCTCATGGGGCGGCTCGGCTTCGCCGGGCACCGCGACGTCTATGACGACCTGCTCGCGGCCTATTCCGAGCGCCACCGCTGCTATCACACGGGCGCGCATATCGCGGACTGCCTGCAGCGGCTCGACGAGGCGGCGGGGCTCGCCCACTCCGTCGACGAGGTGGAGCTGGCGCTCTGGTTCCACGACGCCGTCTACGCCACCCGGCGCCAGGACAACGAACGCCGGAGCGCCGACTGGGCCGTGGCGTTCCTCGAGCGCGCGGGCGCCGAAGACGACCGCCGCGCCAGGGTGCGGGATCACATCGTCGCCACCGAGCACGCCACGACAGCGCCGGCCGATCCGGCCTCCGCTCTGGTCGTGGACATCGACCTGGCCATTCTCGGCAGCCCGCCCGAGGCCTATCGGGTGTTCGAGACCGACATCCGCCGGGAGTACCGATGGGTGCCCGCGCCCCTCTACCGCCGCAAGCGCCGAGAGGTCCTGGACGGCTTCCTGGCGCGCCCCTGCATCTACGCCACGGACCATTTTCGGGATCGCTGCGAAGCGCCCGCGCGGGACAATCTCCAGGCCGCCATCCAGGCGTTGGCGTGACGGGATGGCACGGGGCACGACACCGGTCCGGGCGTCCGCGCCATGCCCGCGCTCGGGGCCGGATCGAAAGGCTCGGCAGCCGGGAGAATGACCCGATTGGCCAAGCTCATCGTGATTGCTCTGATGGTCGTGGTGGCCCTGATCGGCTTATTGGCCGGACTCTATTTCGTTCATGGATCCTTGGAGCTCTACCCGACGGAGGAGCGGCAATCGAAGGCTCGGACCGTCGCCGGCAGTGTGGTGCTCCTGTCCTGTGTCCTGGAGTACGCCCTTTGGAGAGCGTTCCGCCGGCTCCGTCCAGCGAAGCCGGTCTGACGGCCGTGTGGAAACGACGTCCGCGGCTTCGGTATCGGGAAATGCCTGGAGCGGCAGGCGGACG
>JAKSBI010000002.1 GCA_022361215.1 Hyphomicrobiales bacterium
ACCTCCGTGATCGGTCCGGGCGATCCGATCCCCTATCCCGCCGATGCCGCGGACCTGCATGTCCACGGCGCGCTGGTGGTCGTGATCGGCAAGCGCGGCCGGAACATCTCGGTCGACGCGGCCCCGGGCCACATCTTCGGGGTCACGGCCGGCGCCGATGTGGGCGAGCGCGGCTGGCAGGCGCGCGATCTGCAATGGCTGCGCGCCAGGGCCTCCGACGGGTTCGCCCCGATCGGTCCGGTGCTGGTGCGCGGCATCGGCTGGCGCGACCTCGCCGTGGAGACGCGCCTCAACGGCAAGCCGGTGCGGCGCGATGCCATGGCCGAGGCACCCCACGGCGTCGCCGAGGCGATCAGCTTCGCCAGCCGCTACATCACGCTGGAGCCCGGCGACCTCGTCTTCATGGGCGTGCCGGGCGGCGTCGGCCCGGTCAAGCCTGGCGACGTGGTGGAGGTGGAGATCGCCGGCATCGGCGCGCTACGCAACCCGGTCGCCGCCGCCCCCCTGGGCTCGCCCGCCTCGGCGGAGGCGCAACCGCGGCCGGCAAAGCGGCCGGCGCGCGAGGAGACCGCCGACGAGGCCGCGACCTTCCTGTGGGCGGCGGCCGGGGCCGTCGCCGTCGGGGCGGTGGCGCTGCTCTTCGTGCTGATGTCCATCAGCCCCGCCCGCATCGCCCGCGCGGTCGATCATATGCAGAAACGGCCCCGCCGGGAGGGCCGGGACTAGGGTCTGTGGACATTCACCTTGCGGATGCTGGTTTTGCGAGATTGGCTCAGCTTTAGGAACGAGGGCGCAGGACATGCCTTGCATATTCAAGCCCGAGTGACGCGGAGATGGGCCAATCTCGCAAAATCCCAGAGGGACGGGTCGCCTTTGACCGCTGGACGTCGTTGCGAAAAGCTAGAAGTGAAACACACTACGTCGCTTCCCGCGCCTAGCCAGCGGCCAAAGGCGTCCCGCCAGCACCGCAACGTGAATGTCCACAGACCCTAAAGAGATCGATTCTTCGTGAGGCCCGCAATATGATACGCGCTTGCAACCGAACCGCGGGTGCCCGGACCGACACCCGGTTGCAGCGGCACCGGACGGAAAGCACGGGAGGCCGGCTCATGCGCATCGCCCTACCGCTCGCAGCCTTGGTTGTCTTCGCCACCGCCGGCGCGCCGGCGCCGGACGCCGAGGCCGCGTGCTGCAAGACCCTGAGCTACGGCTATGTGGGCTACACGCAATCGGGCACCGAGCGTTTCGTGCGCCGGCAGCTCGACAGGAAGATCTCCGCCTGGAAGAAGGATCGCGGGAAACCCGATGCGCGGGTCGGCGCCACCGACGTCGACTGCAAGACTTTTCTGAAGATCGGCTTCTTCGTCGAATGGGAATGCCATGCCAAGGCCAAAGTCTGTTGAGATTTACGTGGCGGTGCTGGCAAATCTCAGCAGAACCTAAGGTCTGCGGCTAGAACCTGCGGCCCCGTGGCACGGGCTGGCCGAGCCAATCGCGCTCTGGTCAAGCGCCTGTCATCGGAGTCATGATATTTACGTCGCTGTTCAATAATCGAGGGCAAGTCAATGAAACGGACTTTGGGTATTTGCGTACTGGCGATTGGCCTGTTCGGACTGGGCGCAAGCGCCCCGCAGCCGGCGGACGCCAACGGTCAATGGCGCTGCTGGAGCTTCTCGTCCACGGAGCGGGGCCTGTCCGAAGCCGCGGCAAGCAAGCGCGCCGAGCGCAAGCTGAAGCGGCAGATCAAGCGCTGGGGTCGCAAGAAGGGCTACAAGCCCCAGACCGGTCCGGTCGATACGGCCTGCAAGAAACTGCGCCGTATACGCTATGAGTGTGTGGCGTCGGCAAGAGTCTGTAAATAGACTCAGGCGATAAAGACTGCCGGTTCGCGTCGGGTCACGCCCAATCACAATCGGGTGTGTCCGCATGCGAGCCGGCTTCGCGTCCGCTATAGTGACGCTAGCTGGGGCCGGACGGAACTCGAGAGGGAAGCCATGAGACTTGCGCTTGCGACCATGGTCGCTTTTGGACTGGCATTTTCGGTTGCCGTGCCGGAGCCGGCAGCGGCGGACGGACGAAAGAGCGTCGCGGAGAAGCGCGCCGCGAAAAAGGTGCGCATGCAGAAGCGGCGTCAGGCCCTCCAGCAGCGCCGGCGCGGCCCCCAGGTGCGCGGTTTCCGCACCCGGGTCGGCGGCTATTCCTACGGCCAGCAGGAGACCTATCTCTATAACCCGCACGTGCCGCCGCCACAGGATTTCGGGCCGCATCTGGACGTCACCCCGGCGCCCAACGGCATTCTCCCGACGGGCTCCTACATCGATTAGGGCCTGCCCATGGCAGCAAGGCTTGCGGCCGCGCTGGCATGCGCCGGTCTGGCGACGGTGCTGACGGCGGACCCCGCCGCGGCCGCCTGCCGGACGCTCGGCTTCAGCGTCAACGACTTCGGCAAGGAGGTCCTGACCCGGGACTCCCGGTCGCTGCTCCAGGACTACGTCAAGCGCTGGACCAAGGAGCAGGGCATCCGGCGCTACCGCGTGGGCAAGACGACCACCACGTGCAAGCTCTATCTGAAGCTGCCGATCCTCGGCGAGGAATACACCTGCAAATCGCAGGCACGGGTTTGCTGGTAAGGGGCTGCCCGGCCTTGTCCGACGCCTCGAGCTCGGCCGCTTCCGGCCCGCCGCCGCGGCCGATATCGCCGCTTGCCATGGACCGGCCCGCCACCTAGATTGCGCACGAGACCGGCAGACTATCGGACCGGTGGAGCCCGTATGCGAGGCGTGTGCGCCGGGTGATGCGCTCCTTCCCCGATTGCTGACCTGCCTATTCAGATACGCCCTGCCGAAGGGTGTAGCTTTGCGTCAAGGGAGAAGGGAGACCCTGCAATGCGCCAGAATGGTACGGTGAAATTTTTCAATCACGCTCGAGGCTTCGGCTTCATCACGCCGGATGACGGCGGCAAGGACATCTTTCTGCACATCTCGGCCCTGGAGCGGTCGGGCCTGCCCGCGCTCGACGAGGGCATGCGCGTCACGTTCGAGACCGAGCCGGACCGGAAGGGCAAAGGCCCGCAGGCCGTCAAGCTCGAGCTGGCCGACTAGCCACCTCGCTTCCCGACAGGTCATCGACTCTCGCGCCTGACGGTCCGCCGGCAGGCGCCGATCCTCCGTGCGCGTATTTAACCCGTCTTTCTTCCCCTGGTGCGGGCGTGATCGCGTCAGGGGGAGAAAGACGGGTTAATCAGTCGTTAGGGCCGGCGCCCTAGGCTGCCCCCCTATAAGGGGATGGTCGAAATGAGTTCGAGCGTAAGCATTGCCGCCGCCGCAGTGGCCGCCAATCAGGCGCAGGTGCAGTCCGCGCTTGCCGCCAAGATCGCGAAGATGAACGCGGACGCCGCGCAGTCCGTGGTGGCGCTGCTGGAAGCCTCCACCGCCAATCTCGAGCAGATCTCCAAGGCCTCCCTGCCCGACGGCGTCGGCACCTCGGTCGATATCTCCGCCTAGTCGGTTTTTTGGGTTAGTCGTACCCGCCCCGCTCCCCCGGCCCAACCACCCGATAGAGGTTACCCTTGGGGTGGTTGGGCCGGGGGAGCGGGGCGGACAAGCCTCATCAAACCAAAACTGCCCTAGCCTCCCACCGCCGCGCGGAAGCGGTCGGCGATCTCCCGTCCGTCGCTCGTGGGCAGAACGAGCTCGTCCTCACCGCCCTCGACCTTCGCGACGGCGAGCACCGGACCCTCGCTCTCCAGCAGAAATTTCGCCAGGCCGTCCACCTCGCCCGGCTCGCGCACGGTCCGGCTCTCCCTCAGCCCGGCGCCCAGCGCCATGGCGGCGATGTCCGCCCTGCCCGACGTCAGCCCGGACTGCCCGCCGGTCTCGGCGAAGCTCTCGTTGTCGAGCACCAGGATGGCGAGATTCTTCGGCGCCTCGGCGGCGGCCACCGCCAGGCTGCCCAGGCCCATCATCATCTCGCCGTCGCCGGTCATCACCAGCACGCGGCGATCCGGCTGCGCCAGCGCCAGCCCCAGGCCGACCGGCGTCGCGAGACCCATGCTGCCCCAGAGATAAAGGTTCCCGGCCACGTCGCCGGCGGCCGCGACGTCCCAGACCGGGCTCCCGAGGCCCGCCACGACCAGTGCGTCGCCGCGCCTCGACAGGATCTGCGCCACCAGCTCTCTTCGCTTCAGCGTGCCCATGGACGCCCCCTCACTCGAACGCCTTGAAGCCGATCACGCGCTGCGAGACCAGCACCGCCGCGGCTTGGCGCGAGCCGTAGGCCAGTTCCGCGGCGCGCGCGAAGAGCGGCCCGACGTCCCCGGCCTCCATGGCCTCGAAACAGGAGACGCCCATGGCCTCGAACACCGGACGCACGGCGCGGCCCATCGGCACCTGCCACGGATTGGCCTCACGCTCCTGCCCCCGCATGGTGATCAGCATCGGACAGGGCGCCTGCAGGATCGCCGGCAGGCCGAGGCCGTTGATGCAGTTGCCGGCGCCGCTGCTCTGCATGGCCAGGAGCGCCCGGCCGCCGCCGAGCCACTGGCCGACGACCAACCCGATGCCCTCCTCCTCGGTGGTCAGCGTCACCACGCGCATCTCGGGATCGTCGCCGCACAGGCCCAGCAGCCCGGACAGACCCGCGTCCGGCACCGTGGCGACCGTGCCGACGTCCCAGTCCTTCAAGATCCGGAAGACGTCGGCCGACCAGTCGACCTTCGTGATCGTGTTCATCGTCGCGGCAGTCCCCCTTTGCAGTGCGCTTTGCCACCTGGGCGGCGGCACAGGCTACACGCGCGGTCGGTACGCCGCTAGGGCCTGTTAAGATTTGAACAGGCCTCTTGCATCAAACCCTCTGTTCCCCGAGGCGCCTGTCCGGCATCATGGCGCGCCGCCAGCCAAAAAGGAGAGTGCACGATGACGGGAGATGTCGAACCGGTTCTGAAAGCCCTGGATGCGGACGTGGACGGGGCGTTGGAGCGCCTGTTCGCCCTGTTGCGCATCCCCAGCATCTCGACAGACCCGGCGCACGACCCGGATTGCCGCAAGGCGGCGGACTGGTGCGCGGCGACACTCGGCGACATCGGCTTCGACGCGTCCGTCCGCCCGACGGACGGCCAGCCAATGGTGGTGGGTCACTACCGCCCCGATAATGGCGCCGAGGGACCGCATGTCCTCTTCTATGGGCACTACGACGTGCAGCCCGCCGACCCGCTGGAGGAGTGGGAGAAGCCGCCCTTCGAGCCGTGGCTCGCCGACGACCCGACCTACGGCAAGGTGATCGTCGCCCGCGGCGCCTCGGACGACAAGGGGCAGCTCTCGACCTTCGTCGAGGCCTGCCGGGCGTGGCGCACGGCCCATGGCGGGCCGCCGCTGCCGATCACCGTGCTGCTCGAAGGCGAGGAGGAATCCGGGAGCCCGAGCCTCGGCCCCTTCCTCGACGCCCATGCGGACGAGCTGAAGGCCGATATCGCGCTGGTCTGCGACACCGGCCAGTGGGACCCCGTGAGCCCGGCCATCACCAGCCGGCTGCGCGGCCTGGCGTTCTCCGAGATCGTCGTTCACGGACCCTCGCGGGACCTGCATTCGGGGATGTATGGCGGCCCGGCGCAGAACCCGATCCGGCTGCTCGCGAAGATCCTGGGCGAGGTCCACGACGATCAGGGCCGCATTCGGGTCCCGGGCTTCTACGACGGCATCGCGCCGCCGCCGGACGACGTGCTGGCGCAATGGCAGGCCCTTGGCTTCGACGATGCCGCCTTCCTCGGAGACATCGGCCTGAAGACGCCGGTGGGCGAAGCCGATCGCAGCGTGCTGGAGCAGATCTGGTCGCGCCCGACCGCCGAGGTGAACGGCATCGTCGGCGGCTATACCGGGCCCGGCTCCAAGACGGTCAT
>JAKSBI010000399.1 GCA_022361215.1 Hyphomicrobiales bacterium
CTTCTTCGGCGTGATGAGCAACGAGGTGCTGGTGGCGGTGCCGCTCTTCGTCTTCATGGGAGTCATGCTGGAGCGCTCGCGGGTCGCCGAGGAACTGCTGAAGACCATGGGGCAGTGCTTCGGCGCGCTGCGCGGCGGTCTCGGCATCTCGGTCACGCTGGTCGGCATGCTGCTGGCGGCGTCGACGGGCATCGTCGGTGCCACCGTGGTGACCATGGGCTTGCTCAGCCTGCCGACCATGCTGAAGGCCGGCTACGATCCGAAGCTCGCCTGCGGCACGATCTGCGCCTCCGGCACGCTCGGTCAGATCATCCCGCCGTCGATCGCGCTGGTGATCCTCGGGGATGCCCTGGCTGGAACCTATACGGAGTCGCAGCTCGCCAAGGGCAACTATCTGGTCGAGCCGTTCAGCGTCATCGACCTGTTCGCGGGCGCCCTGATCCCCGGCCTGATGCTGGTCGCGCTTTACGTCGCCTGGCTGATCTTCGTCTCCTTCACCCGACCCCAGGCCTGTCCGCCATACTACGAAGAGGGCGTTGCGATCAGCGCCCTGGCGGTACAGATCGTGAAGGCACTGCTGCCGCCGGTCTTCCTGGTTGTGACCGTGCTCGGCTCCATCCTGGGCGGCCTGGCCACGCCGACCGAGGCGGCATCCTTCGGCAGTGTCGGGGCAACGCTTCTCGCCATCCTCAAGCGGCAATTCACCCTGCCGGTGCTTCAGGACGTGATGCGCACGACCACCCGCATCAGCTGCATGGTGTTCGCGATCCTGCTGGGCGCCTCGCTGTTCTCGCTCACCTTCCGAGGCCTCGGCGGCGACGAGTTGGTGCAGCAATTCCTCACGGGCCTGCCCGGCGGCTTCTTCACGGCCATGCTCATCGTCATGGCGATCATGTTCCTGCTGGGCTTCGTGCTCGATTTCATCGAGATCGTCTTCATCGTCGTGCCGATCGTAGCGCCGGCGCTGTTTGCCGCCGACATCAGCCCGATCTGGCTTGGCGTGATGATGGCGATGAACCTGCAGACCAGCTTCCTGACGCCGCCCTTCGGCTGGGCGCTCTTCTATATCCGCGGCGTCGCACCCGCCCAGATCGCCACGGTCGACATCTATCGGGGCGTCGCGCCCTTCGTCGCCATCCAGTTGCTGGGCCTGGCGATTCTGGCCCATTACCCCGTGCTCGCCACCTGGCTGCCGGACCTGATCCTGCGCTAGGGCTTGTGGACATTCACCTTGTGGATGTCCACAGGCCCTAGATGTCGCCCGGAGCTACTCCGCCGCCAGCTCCATCTCTACCGACTTGTCGAAATCGCTGACCTCCCGCGCAAGGTCCACAATGTGCCGGGCCACCGGCTGCAAGCTGTCCACGGAGCAGGTTGCCGTGCACTCGACGGCCGGCATGGGCGGGTCGGTCTCGATCACACGCAGTTCGCCCGAGCGGATCTCGCGTGCAAAGCAGCGCGGCGGCAGAAGCGTGACGCCCAGTCCGGCGACAGCGAGCGAGGCTGCGATGACAAGGCTCTTGCAGGTGTCGATGCGCTGGCAGTGGGCCTTGCCCGAGCGGAACCAGTCCTCGATGGTCGTGTGGTGGAAGGACTCGCGCGACAGCGCGATGACCGGCCAGCGTTGCAGGTCCTTCGGCGTCAGCTTGCCTTCGGGCAGGTCCAGCTTCGGGCTTGCCATCCAGGCGAACTCGACCGTGCCGAGCGGCTGGGCGGTGAAGGTGTAACCGGGTACGCGACCGGGGGCGAGGATGACGTCCAGCGAGCCGCTGTGCAGCCGCTCGACCAGATCCTGCGTCAGCGCCTCGTCCAGCTCGAGCACCACACGCGGATAGCGCTCGTGGATCGTCTTCACCAGCTCCGGCAGCCAGGTGCTGGAGATGACCTCGGCGAAGCCGAGCCGAACCGTGCCGGTCATGGTGTCCGTCTCGGCCAGGCTCTCCCGGATCTCCGCGGCGAGATGCAGGAGCTGCTCGGAATAGCGCATCAGCTCGCGGCCCTTGGCGGTGATGCGCGCGGACCGCTGGCTGCGGTCGAAGAGCGCCACGCCGAAGCTGTATTCGAGATCCTGGATGCGCATCGACACGGTCGACTGCGTCGCGTTGAGGCGCTCCGCCGCCGCCGTGAAGCTGCCGAGCTTGGCGGCCCAGTAGAAGGTCTCGATCTGCTTGAAGTTCATGGCTCCGGCACCGTTCCCGTGACATCCGCTGCATCGGGCGGCTCGGCCGCCGCCAGCCCCGCATCGGCCATCTGTGCAAGAGCCGTGTCCTCGATCTCGATCTGAAGCGCCTGATTGAGCTTGTTGAAGAGCGAGCAGATGCCGACCCGGACCGTCAGCTCGACGACCTCGCGGTCGGAGAAATGGCGTCGAAGCCGCTCGAAGACGGCGTCCGGGATGCCCCAGGCCCGTTCGGTGAGGAGGCGTGCATAATCCCGGACCGCCAGATCCCGATCGTCGAAGCCGAGCGGCTCAGGCTCCAGAATGCCGGTTACGGCCTCGGCAGGCAGGCCGAGCTCGACCAGCGCCGCACCATGATGGCCGACACAATAAGGACAGGCGTTGGCCGAACTGGTGGTGACGACGGCGATCTCGACAACGCGCTGCGGCAAGGTTCCGCGCGAGCGCCAATCGTCGATCAAGCCATAAAGATGTCGGAAGGCGTCCGGCGAATGCGCAAGCACCTTGAGCTGGTTGCTGAAGTCCCCATAGGGCCCCGCAAACTTGCGATGCAGGGCCGCCAGATCGCTCGGGAGCTCGGAGTCCTCAACTTCACTGACGCGCGGCAAACAACAGCTCCCTTCTCAAGGCATGCGACAAAATATCAAAAGTTCTGGTCTGTTTCGATTGAAAAATATCGTTTGTGGCGATGTGAAGCCCTCCCGCATACTTTTGAAACTGGCGCCGAGAGTGCCAGGGTCGAGGCCCCGCCGCGACAAAAAAGCCGGGCGCGGTCGTGCAGCCCACCTGAACAGAACCGGTTGGGGTCGAATGGCATTGCGTTCGGCCCGAGTGCCGTTCGTGTTCAAAGGGAGTGCTGTCCATGAAACGCAGATCATTTCTGAAGGCGACCGCCGCAACCACTGCGGTCGCCGCCACCGGCGCCTTTCCGAAGCCCGCGCTGTCGCAGAACCGGCGCCAATGGCGCCTGATCACGACCTGGCCCAAGAACCTGCCGGGCCTGGGGACCGGCGCTCAGTACTTTGCGGACTCCGTCACCAAGTGCACCGGCGGCCGCTTGACTGTGAAACTCTTTGCCTCCGGCGAGGTGGTCCCGGCTTTCGAATCCATCGATGCGGTCGGCTCGGGCACCGTCGAGATGGGGCACGGCTCGCCCTATTACTGGAAAGGCAAGGCCCCCGCCTCCCAGTTCGTCAGCAACATCCCGTTCGGCCTGACGGCGCAGGAATACAATGCCTGGTACCACTATGGCGGCGGCAAGGCGATCTGCGACGAGGTCTACAGGGAAGCGCTCGGCTGCAAGTTCCTGGTGTGCGGCAACACCGGCGTGCAGCACCCGGGCTGGTGCCGGAAGGAGGTCGACACCCTCGAGGACTTCAAGGGTCTGAAGATGCGCATGCCCGGCATCGGCGCCGAGGTCATGAAGCGCATCGGGGCCACCGTGGTGAACCTGCCGGGCAGCGAGGTCGCGGCCGCGCTCGCGTCGGGCACGATCGACTGGGTGGAGTGGAACAACCCTTACGGCGAGGCCTCGATGGGCTTCTGGCGCCACGCCAAGTTCTACTACACCCCCGGCTGGCACGAGCCGGGCACCGTGCTCGAGCTCTTCATCAACACCAAGCAGTGGGACGGCCTGCCGGACGACCTGAAGGCGATCGTCGAGCAATGCGCCTATTCCGCCAATCAGAACATGCTGTCCGAGTTCCAGGCCCGCTCCGGGCCGGTGCTGGAGCAGTTCGTCACGCAGCATGGCGTGGTGATCAAGCGGCTCTCGGACGACGTGCTGACCAAGATCGGCAATACGGCCGGCGAAGTGATCTCCGAGCTCGCCGCCGCGGACCCGATGAGCAAGAAGGTGTTCGCCAGCCTCGGCAAGTTCCGCAAGCAGCAGAAAGACTACAGCACCACCACCGAGGGCGACTTTATCCGGGCCCGCAACCTCCCGTTCGAATATCCGACTTGATCGCGAGCCCGGCGCGGGGCGCCGCTCCCGTGGGAGCCGGCGTCCCGCCTTCTCATCGATTTTCTTGAAATTGGAGGTTTATGTTTAATCGTTTGTCTTGATGGTTTGCGTTCGACACAATGACTCGATCCGGCGGTTGCCGGCCCACATGCGGAAACCGCGGGCGCCGTCGCAAAGAGTGGTAGGCTCGATGCCGACACGATCGAACGACCTAAGGAGACGAGCGTGCCTGTCGCAGCCGGTACGGGCACCGCGGATGCGGCCTTGAAGGTCCGCGTGAACGCCATCGGGCGTGAGGCGGACGAAATCTGCAGCTTCGAGCTGGTCGATCCCGACGGCGCGCCGCTGCCATCCTTCAGTGCCGGCGCACATGTGGATGTCCGCATCGCAGACGGGCTGCTGCGCCAATACTCTCTCTGTAACGATCCGAGCGAAACACACCGCTACCTGATCGCCGTCCTGCACGAGCCGGATGGACGCGGCGGCTCGAAGATACTGCACGAGACGGTCAAGGTCGGCGACACGCTGACCATCTCCAGCCCCCGCAATCATTTCGCCCTGGCCGGCCGCGAGGCCAGCTTTCACCTTCTGCTCGCGGGCGGCATCGGCGTTACGCCGATGATGGCGATGATGCACGAGCTGGAGGACCGGGCAGCCGACTATCGGCTGCACTACTGCACCCGCGAGCCCGGGAAGACGGCGTTTCTGGACCGGCTGCAGCCGCGCATCGACGCCGGCAAGGTGATGCTCCACCACGATGGCGGCGACCCGACCCAGGGCCTCGATATCCGCGCCACGCTGGCGCCGTTCACGCCGGGCATGCACTGCTATGTCTGCGGCCCGCCCGGCTTCATGAGCGCGGCCATGGACGCGGTCGGGGCCTGGCCGCCCCACGCCGTGCACCGGGAGTATTTCACCAGCCCGGAGCAGGACGAGGAGCGGGTCGATGCGCCCTTCCAGGTGCGGCTCTCGCGCTCGGGCCACGTGCTCGACGTGCCGGCCGACCGCTCGATCGTCGACGTCCTGCGGGCCCATGGCCTCGACATCGAGACCTCCTGCGAGGACGGCTATTGCGGCACGTGCATGACCCGCTACCTCGGCGGCGAGCCGGAGCACCGCGACACGGTCCTCGATGACGGCGACCGCAAGAAGTATGTGATGATTTGCTGCGCCCGCGCGACGGGCGCACCGCTGGTGCTCGACCTCTGAGCGTCGGGCACCCAACCACAAGAACAAAGCATGGCAGGACCTCAAAGGAGCGAGCAATGACGACCCATCCCTATCCTCGAAACTGCTGGTATGCGGCGGGCCTTTCCGAGGAGTTCCCGCCCGAGACGCTGACGGGCCATGTGATCTGCGGCCGGCCGGTCGTCATGTGGCGCACCAGGCACGGCGACGTGGTCGCCTTCGACGACCGCTGCGCCCACAAGCGCTTCCCGCTCTCGAAGGGCCGTTTGATGGAGGATGGGACACTGGAGTGCGCCTATCACGGCATGCGCTACGACATGACCGGGAGCTGCGTCATGATCCCGTCTCACCCGACGGGTCCGATCTCGCCGGCGGCCAAGGTGCAGCCCTTCCCGGTCATCGAGCAGGACGGCCTGGTCTGGATCTGGCCGGGCGATCCGGACGCCTCGGATCAGCGCAAGCCCCCGCGCACGCCGGAGGTTGGTGACGAGGCATGGGAGACCGTGCGCCTCGGCCCCATGGAGGTTCCCGCCAACTACATGCTGCTGATCGAGAACCTGCTGGACATCACCCATTTCTATCCCCTGCACGACGGCAATATCGGCGACATCGCCAACAGCCGCATCCCCATCGACCTGGAGGAGGGGGA
>JAKSBI010000176.1 GCA_022361215.1 Hyphomicrobiales bacterium
CTCCATCACGTCGCCGAGGACCCGGTCCGCCTCCGCGCCCTGCTCGGGCGGGGGCTCCATCAGCAGGTCGTCCATCTCCTTCCGGCTGGCCAGCGCCACGGGCGATTGCGCGGGCAGGGTGGCGAGATGATCGACGAGCAGATCGACCGCCCGGTAGCCCAGCGACCGCATCTCGTCGGGCGTCAGCTCGAGTGTCGGGTTCTGCCGTGCCTTTTCGCTCATTCCGCACGCCTCCTTTGCCTGTGGCGCGTCCTCGCGCCCCGAGGCAAAGCGAGGATGCCGGTCGCCAACCGCCGAGGCAATGCCTACATAGGGGCGGCACAATCTCCAGGGAGAACGAAGACATGCTAGTGACCACCACGCCCGTCATCGAGGGCAAGCGCATCCTTGCGTATCACGGCCTGGTGATCGGCGAGGCCATTCTCGGCGCCAACATCTTCAAGGACCTGTTCGCCTCGGTGCGCGACATCGTCGGCGGCCGCTCCGGCGCCTATGAGGAGGAGCTGAAGAAGGCGCGCGACATCGCCATCGGCGAGATGGTCGCGGAAGCCAGCGCGCTCGGCGCCAACGCCGTGATCGGCATCGACATCGACTACGAGACCGTCGGCCAGGGCGGCTCGATGCTGATGGTCACCGCCTGCGGCACGGCCGTGAAGACCGACTGAGGGCAAGTGCTGATATGAGGCGCGACTTCAACTCTCCCCGTCAAGGGGAGGGGAATTGCGCCGCCCAGGGCGCGCCTCAGTCCAGGCCCCAGATGCGCGGCTCGGCGATCTCCACGCAGTTGTCGCAGGGGTCCCGGAAGTAGATGGAGCGCCCGCCGCGCGGCCATTCGAAGTCGGCCTCGATCGCGACGCCCCTGGCCTCCAGATGCGCGCGCCAGGCGTCGATCTCTTCCGCCGTGGCGCGGAAGCAGACATGGCCCACCCCACGTGCGCCGTGCGGCGGAACGGGCAGGGCCCCCTCCGCCGGCGGGACCTGCGTCGCGTCCGGGTTGAAGACGAGAAACACCTGGTCGCCGCAGCGGAAGAAGACGTGGCGCCGGTCCGCCTTGGCGAAGGCCTCCATGCCCAACACGTCCCGGTAGAAGGCTTCGGCCGCCTCCAGGTCCGTGGCGTAGAGGACCGTCTCGAGTATCCCGCTGGGTGTCATGGCTGGCCGGACGTCGCTCGCTCTCAGCGCTGATTGCCGCGGGAGGCTAGCACGGGGTCATCCGGCGGGCCATGCGGCGTTCTCGGCGGCCCTCGCCGTCTCCCGCCGAAACACGAAGACGTCGACGTCTTCTCCGACGGGGCGACCCCGACCGCGCGCGCGTCGAAATGCGCGGCCAGGGCTTCGCTGTAGCGGCCCGTGCCGCAGCCGAGATCGACGATCCGGGCGATCCCGCCACCCGGCGTCGTAGCCATGGCGGCCGGCAATCGGCTGCCGGCACTTGTCTCCAGTGTCGGCACAAATCCCATTCAATCTTCAGTTGTATAATTCTCTTTTTGAGCGATGAATTGTTGCCGAGTCGCAACACCTTTTGAAAAATGCAGCCCAAAGCTTAATGAAGCTGTTCATTGCATTCGAGCGCGCCGCCTACATTAACGGCTGGAATCGGCGCCCGCTCGAAAGGGCGCGAGGGACAAAAACCAAATCCGGCCCGGCAAGGGTCCGGGGGAGCCTCAGATGACCTGGATCGGCCGGCTGGCAGGCATCGCTGCC
>JAKSBI010000491.1 GCA_022361215.1 Hyphomicrobiales bacterium
GCCAGATCGAGCGTGTCGAGCGCCAGCGTCCCTTCGATCGCGGGCCGGGGCCCGTCGAACTTGAGGGCCACGGCGCCGAGCGCCTTGTTGCCGTCGAGCGCGAAGGTCCCGTCGTCGAAGGCGATGCGCCGGCCCAGCCAGTTGAACGTACCGGAGGCCTTGAAGGCGCCGAGACCGGGGCCGTCGGGAACCAGCAGGCCCGTCCATTTCGAGAATCGGCGAAGGTCCGTGATGTCCAGCTCCAGATCGCCCTGCACCTGCAGGCCGTCGGCGATGGTGGCCTCGCCCTCGATGCGCGCGGTGACCAGCTCGTTGCTCAGATCGACCTGGACGGGCGATTTGGCAGTGCTCGCCAGGACGGTCGGGCTCCCGCTGCTCAGGGATACGGCAACCGTCTGGCCGCGCCAACGGAAGCTGCCGTCTCCGGAGGCGGCGCCGGAGTCGTCGATGGTCAGGTCGGCGAAAAGCTCCGTGACCTTGTCCGCGCTGCCGGTGCCTGAAACGTTCAACGTGCCGTGCTTGATCTTGATGCGGGAGGTCGGGGCCGATCTGAGCGCACCGACGAGGGCCGGTTCCAGATTGGCCGCCGCGGTCTGGCCGCGCGCGGACCCGCCCGCATCCAGCTCGATCAGCGGTGCGCTCAGCCTGAGATGCTGAATGGCGGGCTCGGCTGCGAACAGTAGCGACCAGAGCCCGACCTCTGCGCGCAGGGCCTTCACCTGAAGCTTTCGAACCCTGGGGAGCCGGCTGGTGTCCGTGATGCGGACTTCGGTCGCATGCAGCGCAATCACGGGGAAATAGGAGATCCGCGCCGTGCCGCCGACATCCACCTGGCCGCCGGTCCAGGCAGCCAGGCGCGCCGTCAGGCGGTCGCCAATGAGCTGCTCGTCATGGAGTGCAGGGACCAGGGAGAACACGCCGATGGACGCCACAGCGAGACCGCACGCCACCAGAAGCCTGTTTCTCCAACGACCCGGACTCGTCATACTGTCCAGCGCCCTATCCAAACACACCGACCGCCGCCAGCCGGTTGCAGGCCGGCCCGCGTCACCCCCCGCCGTCCATGTTCTCGGTGCCGGTGCCGGTTTAGGCTGGCAATTGGAACAACCTTTTAGACTGTTTGTGGTCGGAAGGCGAGGGCGACGGAGCCCCCGCGCGCAGGCCCGAATCGGTTCGGGACGACCATGCTGCCGGATTGACCATGGGACAACAAATCGCACCAAATAGGTCTGCCATGTGAAAGACGCCGCATGGCCGGTTGGTGCATCTATCGACCGATATGGGAGCCTGCGACGGTTCGGTGTTGAGAGGTCGACCAGATTTGCGCCATCGGGTGGCGACCTCTTCGGCCCGGTCGCGGCGTTTGCGGGGGTGCGTGGCGGCGTCGATGCCGGCCTGCCCGAGGGCCGGGCGCGCGGGAGAGGGCGATGTTGCAAATGGAGGGTGTGGGATGAGCGGGCCGCTGTGGACAATCGATGAAAGCGCCGTCGCCGGAACCAATCTGGTCCATTTCATCGATTTTGCGAATCAGTCGTTCGACGGAAAAGTTGACGACTATGAGACGCTCTACCGGTTTTCCATCGAGCAGCCGGAGCGTTTCTGGTCGCTGCTTTGGGACTATTGCGGCGTGCGCGGGGAGAAGGGCGAGGCGCCCTATCTCGTCGACGCCGGGAAGATGCCCGGTGCCCGGTTCTTTCCGCAGGCGCGGCTGACCTTCGCCGAGAACCTGCGGAGCAAGGAGGGCGATGCGCCGGCCCTGATCTTCTGGGGCGAGGACAAGGTCAAGCGGTCGCTGAGCTGGGACGAGCTGCGCGCGCAGGTCTCGCGCTTTCAGCAGGCGCTGGCGGAGCTTGGCGTCGGCCCCGGCGACCGGGTGGCGGCGATGATGCCGAACATGCCGGAGACGGTCGTCGCCATGCTGGCGGCGGCCTCGCTCGGCGCGATCTGGTCCTCCTGCTCGCCGGATTTCGGCGTTCAGGGCGTCCTCGACCGGTTCGGGCAGATCGAGCCCAAGGTGTTCATCGCCTGCGACGGCTACTCCTACAACGGCAAGACGATCCGGGTCGCGGACAAGCTGGCCGAAATCTCGGCGGCGCTGACGAGCGCGGAGCGGGTCGTGATCGTGCCCTATCTGGGCCAAGCCGATGCCGTTGCGGCCGGCCTCGACAGGGCCGTCGGCTGGGACGCGGCGCTGGCGGCGCACGAGCCGGCGGCTCTCGCGGCGACGCCGCTGCCGTTCTCCCACCCCCTCTACATCCTGTTCTCGTCGGGCACGACGGGGGTGCCGAAATGCATCGTCCATTCGGCCGGCGGCACGCTGCTGCAGCACCTCAAGGAGCAGCGCCTGCACAGCGACCTGCGCGACGGCGACCGGCTGTTCTATTTCACCACCTGCGGCTGGATGATGTGGAACTGGCTGGTCTCGGGGCTCGCCTCGGGCGCCACGCTGCTGCTCTATGACGGCTCGCCGTTCCACCCCTCGGGCAACATCCTGTTCGACTTCGCCGACGCGGAGGGCATGACCTTCTTCGGGACATCGGCCAAATACATCGACGCCGTGAAGAAGGCGGGGCTGAGGCCACGGGACAGCCACGATCTCTCCACCCTGCGCACCATGGCGTCCACCGGCTCGCCGCTGGTGCCCGAGAGCTTCGATTTCGTCTACGAGGCGATCAAGCCGGACCTTCATCTGGCCTCCATCTCCGGCGGCACCGACATCGTCTCGTGTTTCGTGATCGGCAATCCGCTGAAGCCGGTCTGGCGCGGCGAGATCCAGGGGCCGGGACTGGGCATGGCGGTCGAGATCTGCGACGAGGCGGGCGCGCCGCTGGCGTCGGGCAAGGGCGAGCTGACCTGCACCAAGCCGTTTCCCTCCATGCCGGTCGCGTTCTGGAACGATCCGGACGGGCGCAAATACCGCAACGCCTATTTCGAGCGCTTCGAGAATGTCTGGCATCACGGCGATTTCGCCGAATGGACCGGGCATGGCGGCGTGATCATCCATGGCCGCTCGGACGCCACCCTCAATCCGGGCGGCGTGCGCATCGGCACGGCCGAGATCTACCGGCAGGTGGAGCAGCTCGAGGAGGTGCAGGAATCCATCGTCATCGGCCAGGACTGGGAGGGCGACGTGCGCGTCATCCTGTTCGTGGTGCTGACCGGCGGGCTGGCTCTGGACGAGGCGCTCACGGACAAGATCCGGCAGCGCATTCGCACTGGCGCCTCGCCCCGCCACGTGCCGGCGCGCATCGTCCAGGTGCCGGACATCCCGCGCACCAAGTCGGGCAAGATCACGGAGCTGGCGGTGCGCGACATCGTTCACGGCCGCGACGTGAAGAACAAGGAAGCGCTCGCCAATCCCGAGGCGCTGGACCACTACCGGGACCGGCCGGAGCTGACGCAATAGGCAGCCACGTTCAGTCGATCCCGGGCCGGCCCTTGGCGATGGCGCGGTGGATCAGGATCACCGGCGCCAGCCCGATGACGACGATGGCCAGCGCGGGCAGGGCCGCGTCCTCGAACAGATCGAGGCTCGCCAGCGTATAGACCGAGGTCGCCAGCGTGTCGAAATTGAAGGGACGCAGGAGCAGCGTCGCCGGCAGCTCCTTCATGGAATCCACGAAGACGAGAAGCAGCGCGGCGCCGAGCACGGGCGTCAGCATCGGCAGATGCACGCGCCAGAGCGTCTGTGTCAGGCCGGCACCGAGCGTGCGCGAGGCATCGTCCAGGTTGCGCGACGTCTTCTTGAAGCCCGCGTCGATCGAGCCGACCGATATGGCGAGGTAGCGCACGGTGTAGGCCAGGACGATCGCAAAGGCGGTGCCCGAGACGATCAGGCCGGTCGAGACGCCGAACAGCGCCCGCGCCATGGCGTCGATGCTGTTGTCGAGACCCGCCAGCGGCACCAGGATGCCGATGGCGAGCACCGTGCCCGGCACCGCATAGCCGATCGAGACGAGCCGAGTCGCGCCATGCACGAGCTTGGAGCGCGTGGCTCGGCAGGCATAGGTGAGAACGACGCCGAGAACGACCGCGGTGAGCGCCGCCGTCACCGAGAGACTGAAGCTGTGCATGGCGTTGCGCCAGAAGCCCGCGTCCAGGCCGTCCGCGAGATCGATCCAGACCGAGCTCACCAGGACGCTCACCGGCAGCAGGAAGCCGACGACCACGGGCAGGGCGCAGGCCAGCGCTGCCAAGAGCTTGCCGCCCCTGGAGAGCTCCTGCTCGGGCAAATGCTGATACTTGTTGGTGGTGTGATGGTACTGCTGCTGGCGGCGGGCGGCCCGCTCGGCCCAGAGCAGCGCGAACACGAAGACGAGCATCACGCAGGAGATCTGCGCGGCGCCCGGCAGGCTGCTGCGCTCGAGCCAGGTGGTGTAGACGGCCACGGTCAAGGTGTGCACGCCCAGGAACTCGACGGCGCCGATGTCGTTCAGACACTCCATCAGCGCCAGGGAGACGCCGGCGGCGAGCGCCGGACGGGCGAGCGGGATGGCGACCTCCCGGAAGGCGCCCCAGGCGGTGCGGCCGAGCGTGCGGCTGACCTCGAGCACGCACACCGACTGCTGCACGAAGCTCGCGCGCGCCGCCAGGTAGACGTAGGGGTAGAGCACGAACGACATCACGAAGATGGCGCCGCCGAGGGAGCGGATGTCCGGGAACCAGTAGTCCGCCGCGTTCCTCCAGCCGAATGCGGCGCGCAACGCCGTCTGCACGGTGCCGGAATAGTCGAGCAGCTCCAGATAGCAGAAGGCGATGATGTAGGTCGGCATGGCCAGCGGCACCAGCAGCAGCCATTCGAAGATGCCGCGGCCGGGAAAGCGGTACATGGTGACCAGCCAGGCCGTTCCCGTACCGACGACGAGCGTCACCGTGCCCACGCCGAGCATCAGCCAGATCGTGCGCACGGTCGCGCTCGGCAGCACGGTCGAGAGCAGATGCGGCCAGGTGTCTCCGCTCGACCCGGTGGCCAGCACGCCCACCGCCACGATGGGCGCGCCGACGACGGCGGCCGTCACCAGGGCGGCGACGGACCAGCCGAGATTGCCGGAGCTCCTGACCCGACCGGCCGCCACCCGCACGCGGTGCTGAATGTCGCTCACGAAGGCCAATGCCGGGCTCTACCTCCGGTGCCTGCCGGGAATGCGGGACGCGGGAACCGGCTGCCCCACGCCGCCGGCTCATGCGCGCCGCACTAGAAGGAATGAGGCGTGCCGTGTCAACAATTGCAAGTGGATTTTCTAAATTGGAACTATTCTAAGTCATGGATGGGTCGAATAATTTGAAATATAGAACAATGGATATATTTATTTTATTTATTTCATGCAAAAAGGGCTGATATTGGCCGGCTGTGCCGGTGCATATGTCTGGCCTCATATTGTGGCGGATTGGCCGAAATGCTAAGCAGCCGCGCGTTGGCGAATGTGAACGGGAGAGCGGGGCCTTTCGATCCATGAGGTTGCGTAGACGCTGGCTGGTGCGCATCGCGGCCGCCGTCATCCTGTGTGCGCTGGTGGGCGCGGCCTATGCCGTGCCGACGGCGATCAGGATCGGCGCCGGCCACTACGTCAAGATGATGTGCTCGGGGCTGTTCCTGTCCAAGCGCGAGGTGAAGGCGTTGGTGGACAAGGAGATCGCCGCGGACCTGAACGGCTGGCTGGAAGAGTACGTCCCCGTCATCGATCGCGAGCGGGGGACGGTCGAGGCGTCGCTGTTCGGGATGGGGACCACCAAGGCGGTCCATCGCGAGGGCCTGGGATGCACCGTGCTCTCGGGCGCGCCGGAGGATGCGGTGCGGCGGCAACTGACGCGGCCGATCCAGCGTGCCGCGTCCGGCAACCGGACGGCGCTCTGGCCCGAGGGCGACCGGGTCGATCTCTCGGCGCTGCCGCCGCAGATCGACCGGGAGCGTCTGTCCGCGGCCATGCGCGCGGCCTTCGAAGAGCCGCAGCCGCGCAGCCTGAAGCGCACCCGCGCCGTCGTCGTCGTGCACAAGGGGCGGATCGTCGCCGAGGACTACGGCCAGACCTTCAAGCCCGAGACGCCCATGATGGGCTGGGGCCTGGCGCAGGGCGCGGTCAACGCGCTGGTGGGCATTCTCGTCAAGGAGGGCAAGCTGCGGCTCGAGGGGCGCGAGCTTCTGCCGGCCTGGCGGGACCCGAGCGACCCGAAAGCGCAGATCGCCCTCGATCACCTGATGCGGATGACCAGCGGGCTGGTCTTCGATCAGTCGGACGCGGCGCTCGTCGGGGACCTGTTCCCGATGCTCTACACCCAGACCGACACGGCGGCCTTCGCGGCCGGCAAGGCGCTGGAGGCCGAGCCCGGCACGCGCTGGGCCTTCTCCAGCGGGACGACCAATATCGTCTCCCGCGTCGTGCGAGAGGCGCTCGGGCCGGACCTGAACGACTATTTCTCGTTTCCTTATCGCGGGCTGTTCGACCGCATCGGCATGGGCAGCGCCGTCCTTGAGGCCGACGCATCCGGCACCTTCGTCGGCTCGCATTTCCTCTATGCGACGGCGCGGGACTGGGCGCGGCTCGGCCTGCTGTTCCTCAACGACGGCGTCTGGCAGGGCGAGCGGCTGCTGCCCGAGGGCTGGGTGCGCTACAGCACCACGCCCGCACCGGGCTCGGACGGTGCCTTCGGCGCGCATCTCTGGCTCGAGGTGCCGGAGATCATGCGGCCGAGCGGCACCCCGCGCCGTGACCTGCCGGCCGACGCCTTTTACCTGGTCGGCTTCGGCGGGCAGCTCATCGCCGTGGTGCCGTCGCGCGAGCTGGTGCTGTTCCGCTCCGGCATCGGCCGCTATCGCGGCGCCTGGGACCCGGAAGCGTTCGTGGCCCGTTTCCTCCAGGCTTTCCCCTCCGCGGAGTGAGCGCACCGTGCCGCCCGCTAGGCTGCGCCGCGTGCTTTGGTCGGCGGCTGCGCTTGCCGTCCTTGCGGCGGCCGGCTTCGGCGCCACCCGGCTGGCCTGGGTCGCCGGCGTCGGATCGGCCTATTTCGCCAAGACGCTGTGCTCGGGCCTGTTCGTGAAAGGATGGGACCGGGGCACGGTGGTGAAGACCGACGTCCTGGCCGACCGGCCCTGGGGCCTCGACACGTTCCAGGTCCATGTGGACCGGGAGCGGCGGCTGGTGACGGTCTCTGTCTACGGGCGGCTCAGCCGGAGCGCGCTCTATCGGCCGGGGCTGGGCTGCACGCTCGTCAACGACACCACCGTCGACGAGCTGCTGGCGCAGGCGCAGGATTTCGATCCGGGGCGCACGGCATCGGCCGAGGTCTCTTGGCCGGCGAATGGGGCAGATGCGACGCCCGGCTACGACACAGACAAGCTGAGGCGGGCCATCGATGCCGCGTTCGACGAGCCGGACCCGGCCAATCTCCGGCGCACGCGCGCCGTCGTCGTAGTCCACCGGGGGCGCATCGTCGCGGAGCGGTATGCCGAGGGCGTGGGCGTGGCGACGCCGCTGCTCGGCTGGTCGCTGGCCAAGACGGCGGTCAACGCGCTCGCGGGCACGCTGCTGGCGGCGGGCAAGATCGATCTGGACCGGGCGGGGCTCTTGCAGGCGTGGCGGGACCCGGGCGACCCGCGCGCGGCCATCACGATCGACCATCTCCTGCGCATGACCAGCGGGCTTGCCTTCGACGATCCGACGGCCAGTCTGCTCAGCGCCTCCCGGGCCGCTCTGTTCCAGCGCGGCGACACGGCCGGCTGGGCCGCGCGCACGCCGTCCGCCGCGCCGCCCGGTTCGCGCTGGCGCTATGCCGGGGCCGCTACCGCGATCCTCTGCCGGGTGCTGGGGGACGCCATCGGCGGCCCTCCCGCGCGCCGCTTCGCCTATCCGCGGCGCGCCCTGTTCGACCGCATCGGCATGGCGAGCGCGGTGCTCGAAGTCGATGCGGCGGGAACATTCCTGGGCTCGGCCTTCATGTACGCCTCGGCGCGCGACTGGGCCCGGCTCGGCCTGCTGTACCTGCGGGACGGCGTCTGGGACGGCGAGCGCATCCTGCCGGACGGCTGGGTCCGGCGCAGCCTGACGCCGGCGCCGGCCTCCGGCGGCGCCTTCGGGGCGTCGCTCTGGCTCAAGATCCCGGATTTCCTGCGGCCGGAAGCGGCGGCGTCACAGCGCCTGCCCGGCGACGGCTTCTATGCGCTCGGCCAGGACGGCCAGGTCGTCGCCATGTTCCCGTCGCGCGACCTGGTGGTCGTCCGCCTGGGCGTCAGCCGCCGCCGCGCGGCCTGGGATCCGGCCGCGTTCCTTGAGCAGGTGCTGGACACGTTTCCTGCCAGTGGAGGCAGGGGGCGTCGCTCGGGCTACTCCTCAACGCTCTCGCCGAGCTGAGTCTGCAGGTAGATGGGCTCGCCGAGCCGGTCGATCAGGTCGACCTGCGTCTCCAGCCAGTCGATATGGCCTTCCTCGTCATGCACCAGCCGCGTGAACAGGTCGCGGGTGACCAGGTCGCCGGCCTCGGAGGCCGTCTTCGCGGAGGTGGTGTAGAAGTTGCGGGCCTCGTACTCGTCCTTCAGGTCGGACTCGAACATGTCCTTGATGGTCTGGGCGCGGGCGACGCTGCCCATGGTCTGCATGTCCGGCTCGCCGTCGAGGAACATGATGCGCTCCGCCAGGGCGTCCGCATGGCCGAGCTCCTCCTGCATCTCCTCGCGCAGCTTGGACGAGAGCTTGTCCAAGCCCCAGTCGCCGGCCACGTGGGCGTGCAGAAGATACTGGTGAACGGCGGTCAGCTCCATGGTGAGCGCCTGCTGAAGATTGTCGAGAACGGCGGGATCGCCTTTCATGATCGTAACTCCCGGTGTCAGGTGGTTGGATCGGATGGTTGGGTCGACCGAAATGTCGGATTCGAAAGGGTACGTTCAAGACATTAGAACAGTTCTAAGGTGCGGCCAAGTGTCCAATTCGCCCTAACGCGGCCGCTCCGCCTCAGTCGCGGGCCGCCGCGACGCTGTCGCCGCCCGCCCGGCGGTCGGCCGGGAACACGATATCGATGCGGGTTCCGCGGCCTGGGTCGCTCTCCAGCTCGAATAGGGCGCGATTGGCTTCGGCCAGCGCCTTGGTCAGCGGCAGGCCGAGGCCGGTGCCGACCTGCTTGCGGGGCGCCGTGTCGAGCTGCCCGAAGGGCTCCATGGCTTGGGCGATATCGTCCTCGGACATGCCGACGCCGCTGTCGCGGACGGTGAGATGAGTGCGTCCCTTCGCGTCCACCTGGCTTGCGACCACCACCTGCCCGCGCGCCTCGGTGAACTTGATGGCGTTGGAGATCAGGTTCAGCAGGATCTGCTTCAGGCTGCGCCTGTCGGCCAGAATGGGCGGCAGCGCGTCGGCCAGCGACAGGCGCAGGACCACGCGGCCCTGCCGCGCCTGGGGCTGCATGGCCTGCACGCTCTCCAGGATGACCTCGTTGGCGTCGACGGCGGTGAAGTTCAGCTCGAACTTGCCCGCCTCAAGCTTCGAGATGTCGAGCAGGTCGTTGATCAGGCTGAGCGCGTAGATGCCGCTCTCGTAGATGTCGTTGACATAGCCGCGATAGCGCGCGCTGGCGAGGGGGCCGAAGCGCTGCTCGCGCATCAGGTCGGCGAAGCCGATGATCGAGTTCAAGGGCGTGCGCACCTCGTGGCTGACCTTCGCCAGGAACTCCAGGTTCGCGGTTTGCGAGTGCGGCAGGATCCGCGACGGCTTCGGCGGCACGGCTCGCTCCGGGGGTGCCGCCCGGTCCGCCGTTCCGGCCGGGGCTTCGTCCCGCTCGGGCTGTTGGTCGGGCTCGGGATGCAGGACGAGGACAATCGGGGCATCCGCGCCCGGCTCCAGCGCCTGCCGGGCCGCGGGGATCCGGAAGCGTCGCCCGCTGCGGGAGCGGCCCTCCAGCGTCAGGGCGCGCCGCCCGCCATTCTCGGCAGGGGCCTCCGGATCGGCGTCGGACCGCGGGTCGAAGTCGGGCAGGACGGCACCGAGGCCGCCGGCCTCCATCAGCTCCGCCGCCGAGCCATAGCCGAAAGCGAGCGCGAAGGCCGCGTTGCACCGGACCAGGCGTCCGGCGGCGCAGAGCGCGACGCCGCCCGGCAGGATCTCCAGCAGCCCCGCCACCGCTTCCGGGTTGACGACGAGATCGGAGGTCGGCAGCGGCGCGAGGCCCGTCTCGCCATCCGCCGGCGCGTCGCCGTCCATGGCGGTCGCGATGCCGTTTCCCGGCTCCGAAGCGGCCGTCTTGCTTTGCGCAATCTTGCGCGCGATCGCGGCCAGAGCCTCACGGTCCTTAGGGTCTGTGGGCGGGTCGGATGCGTTGCTGTCCTGCGCCATCTGCCACGGAGCGACGAGGGGAGACCCGTCGAAACGGGCATCCGCCGTGAGTCCATACCGCCGGACCGCAATGCGGTTCCGGCCGCAATTTCACACGCGCTCCGCCGCCGCGCACGCGTTGCCAAGCTTGCAACCTCTGGCCGCTGTCCATACCGTGAATCCCCGGAAGCGTCCACATGCAGCGCCGCCTGCGGAGCATTTTGTGCATCGCAATAGTTGTATTGCCCGGCTCCGAGCGCTTTTATATGTGTGGCGCTCGACGGTGCGGCGGTTTTTGGGGACGTCGCACTCTCTCGAGCGGGTCGGCCGGCGGGCCAGGACAAAGGGAATCAGTTTAATGAGCGATCAGGGACCATTCGAGATTCCGCAGAATATGCGGGAGCTCGCGGAGCAAAGCCTCGAACAGGCCAAGACGGCCTACAACCAGTTCATGGAAACCAGCCGCAATGCGCAGGAGGTGCTGGAGCAGTCCTCGGACACCATGACCAGCAGCGCCAAGGAGGTCCAGCAGAAGGCCATCGAATACGCCGAGTCGAACATGCAGGCCGGCTTCGACCTGGCCAACAAGCTGGTGCTCGCCAAGGACATGATGGAAGCGCTGCAGATCCAGAGCACCTATACGCGCCAGCAGATGGAGTCCTACACGAGGCAGGTGCAGGAGCTGTCCAGCCTGATGGCCAGTGCCGCCAAGAAGGCGCAGCCCAAGTAGACGGGCCGCTTTGCCGGCGATTCGCAGCCGGCCCGGATCGGCCGGATTAGACTATTGTGCAATGCAGCACTCATGTTGCATTGCAGCAATACTGTTGCTATATTTCTCGCACACGCTGAGAGCGGCGGATGACTCAGGAGCGCCGGCGGTGGGCCGGTGTCCTGTATGTGCGAGGTGAGATCATGACTGAGACGAAATCACAGACGGCACCTGCGGGTGCGAAGGCGAAAGCGGGCCAGGCCAGCCCGGCGAAAGCGGCAGCCCCGACCCCGGTCGAGGTCCCGAAGGTGGCCGACGCGGCCGTGCCGGAGGCCATGCGGTCGTTCGCGGAGAAGACGGTCGGCCAGAGCCGCGAGACCTATGAGCGCGCCAAGGATGCGCTCGAGGACACGGTCGAGGTTCTGGAGAAGACCCTGGACGAGGCCGGGCAGGGCGCCGTGGCCTTGAACCGCAAGGTGATCGACATCGCCCAGAGCAACCTGAACTCGGGCTTCGAGCTGGCCAAGCAACTGGCCAGCGCCAAGACCCCGGCCGAGGTCATGGAGCTGCAGACCGCCTATCTGCGCAAGCAGGTCCAGACGCTGGCGGTGCAAGCCGAGGAGATCCGCGCCCTGTCGACCCAGGTCGCGACCGACACGGCGGAGCCGCTGAAGGCCCATGTCAGCCGGTCCATGGAGAGCTTCAAGCTGGCCGGATAAGCGTTGGGGCGGCCGCGTCAGGCAGGCCCCTTGCAGAGATCGTCGGCCCGGCGCCCGGATGGCGCCGGGCCTTTCCTTTGCGCCCGGCGGAGCGGCGTTTCCGGCGGTTGCAACTCGCCCGCCGAGACCTTACTTTGCAGGCCACCGACGAGGTCGTGTTCGGGCCGCCTTAGCTCAGTCGGTTAGAGCGCTTGATTGTGGATCAAGAGGTCCCCTGTTCGAATCAGGGAGGCGGTACCATTTCCTTTTCCGATCCGCGGCCTGGCCCCGGATCGTTTCGCTTGGGAGGGCCCATGGTCCGGCCCGGGCTCGTCCCAGTCATTGCCATCTTTTCCATCGCGGCGTCCGGCCCAGCGCGGGCCCGCATGCGCCGGTGCGCGCCCCGCTGATCCTGGCATCCGTTCTCTTTCGGAACACTTCGGCATCTTCGGTTAACGCTTCGTTAACCGAATCGGCAGACTGTCGTGCCTGCCAGTTTTTGCTCCGGATCTTCTTCTGGGCAATGACGCCTCCCCACTCAGCCCGGCGGCCCACCGCCGGGCTTTTTCCTTTTTGGCCTTGAATTCCGGGCTTTCAGCCCGTAGGTCGACGGGTCGACGACCACGGAGGCGACAGCTAATGGGGATTCCAATCGACGTGCAGAAGGACATGATCTGGTCGGCGCGGCCGGACGGCAGCATCGCGCTCCGGATCAACGGCCCCGACGACGAGCCGGTCGAGGTCGAGTTTCCGCCGCGCATGATGAGCCTGGTCATTGCCGAGGCCCTGCTGACGACCCAGACCGCCTCGGAGATCCTGGAGCGCGGCGGCGGTCGCGTGGAAGCGGATATCGAGGAGCTGCCGGCGGTGCCGGCGACCAAGATGGCCCTGGCACCGAGCACGTTCGACGACCACAAGACGCTGGTGCTCGAAGTCGGCAAGGCCCAGCTCGGCTTTACGATCCCGGACCGCTCTCTCGCCGAATTCGGCCGGCTGCTTTTGCAGCTCGACAAGAGCTAGCGCGGGCTCTGCGCACGCGCCTCCATCGCAAGAATTTGAATGGACACCGGCCGTCGCGCTATCATTTTGAGGCAGGACGACGCCTGTCCCCTATGCCGAATGGAGCGGTATGCCGCCGTGACCGGTCGACGACGAATCCGAATATCGGCCAGCGTCCTCGTGGCGCTGGTGCTTGCGCTGGCGCCGGTGCAGGCCGGGGCCAAGGAGCCCTTCACCCTCGAAACCGTGCGCGCCCAGGTCAAGCAGGACTATGCGGGCGTGGCGCATCTGCCGGCGGACGCGCTGGCCGCGGCGCTGGCGCGCGAGGACGGCGTGCTGCTGCTGGACGTGCGTGAAAGCGAGGAATACGCGGTCAGCCGCATCCCCGGCGCGGTGCGCGTCGATCCGGGCATCTGGAGCTGGAGCTTCCTGCGCAGGCATGCCGAGGCCGCCAAGGGCAAGACGGTGGTGTTCTATTGCTCCGTGGGCGTGCGCAGCTCGCGGCTCGCCGCCAGCGTGCAGAAGGCGCTGAAGGAGAGGGGCGCCGAGGCCGTCTACAATCTCGATGGCGGCATCTTCAACTGGCACGGCCAGGAGCGCCGCCTCAGCAACGAAGGGGGCGAGACCAGCTTCGTGCATCCCTATGACAGGCACTGGGGCCAGCTCGTCCGCCGCAGCCATCTGGCGCGCACGACGCCGGCCAAGTAGGGCGTTCCGATCTCACTTCCGCGCGGCGCGCGGCGTCAGGCCCTCCTGCAGGGCGAAGCGGGCGATGGTGGCGAGGATCTTGATGCCGGCCATGACCGAGCCCTTGACCGTGCCC
Source organism: Hyphomicrobiales bacterium (assembly GCA_022361215.1). Taxonomy (GTDB): domain Bacteria; phylum Pseudomonadota; class Alphaproteobacteria; order Rhizobiales; family Methyloligellaceae; genus JAKSBI01. The sequence goes on from JAKSBI010000491.1 coordinate 13,525, forward strand.
GAGACCTTGGAGATGCCGATGCGCTGCCGGTAGCTGACGGGCACCTCGCGCGTGGCAAGGTCGGCGAGCGCCGCCTTGATCTGCATCTCGATGGTCCAGCCATAGTTGCGGTCGCGCATGTCGAGGCGCCGGAGCGCCGCCCCGTCGATGGCGCGGAAGGGGCCGAGATCCGTATAGTCCGTGCGCCAGAGGAGCCGCATCAGAAAACAGGCGAGCCAGTTCCCGAAGCGCTGCTGCGGCGTCAGCGCGCCGGCCTGAGCCTCGCCGCGGGCCCGCGATCCGATCACCATGTCCGAGGTGCCGTCCGCGATCGGGTCGACGAGGGCGGCCATCTCCTCCGGGTGGTCGGAATAGTCGCCGTCCAGGAACACCACGATGTCCATGTCCTGGACCTGCTCCAGCCCCATCAGGCAGGCGGCGCCGTAGCCTCGTTCGGCCTGGTGCACCACCACGGCCTTGGCCTGGCGGGCCACGTCGGCGGTGGCGTCGGTGGAGCCGTTGTCGGCCACCACCACGCGGTCGACCCAGTCCGGGATGTCGGCCAGCACCTTGCCGATGGCGTCCTCTTCGTTCAGCGCCGGGATGACGACGCCGACGTGCTTGTCGTTCCGCATGGGCTCAGCCTCCGGCGGGTGCGCTTGGCGCGAGACGGAAGCGCCGTGCTTTAAGGACCTCGAGCGCCAGCAGCGTCCAGGCCGGCAGCCAGACCAGCCAGACCAGCTTGTCCCGGTAGATGTGGTACGTGTCCGCGCTCAGGAAATGGAAGGCCGCGTAGTAGAGCGGCAGGGTGGCGGTCAGCACCAGGAAGCCCGTGACGGGACGCAGCGGCAGCAGGGGCAGCACCCAGAGATAGTACCAGGGAAACTGCGCCGGGCTCAGGAGGAAGAGGGCGCCGCAGAGGACGAGGCAGCGGCTCGTCAGGTCCTCGGCGCTCTGGAAGGGCGTGCGGTTGAGCCAGAGCGCGAGGCCGGCGAGCGTCGCGCCGATGAGCGCACGCGCGACGGTGCCGCCCGGCAGGGCTTCGACGCTCAGCGCCGAAAGCAGCGCGCCCATCAGCATCTCGATCTGCGGGAAGAGCGCGCTGTTGGTTTTCCATTTCTGGGCATAGGCGACCACGCCGAGGGATTGGTCGACGCCGGCGAGCCACATCGGCGCGGCGAATAGCGCGGCGGCCGCGGCCGCCAGCAGGACGGCCGCCGCGAGGCGGCCGGGCTGGCCGAGCAGCGGGCGCCAGACCAGGGGCAGCAGCAGCGCCGGCCAGATCTTGGCGCCGGCCGCGACCGTGAGCGCCGTCGTCGCGGTCAGGAATCTCTGGCGAACGGCCAAGACCAGGGCCAGCAGGACGAGCGGCACCACGACGATGTCCATATGCGCGGAGTTGAACAGCTCCTTCAGCGCCACCGGGTTCCACCAATAGAGGGCCGCCCAGAGCGGCGAGCGCCCGAGGTCCCGCAGCAGAACCAGGATCAGGCCGAGGCTGGCCAGATCGAGCAGCAGCACGATCCCGCGCCAGGCCAGCAGGCTCCAGGGCTGCAACCAATGCGCCACGGCGAAGACGCCTTGCGCGACGGGCGGGTAGATGGTGCGGATCTCCGGGTGGTTGACGCGGCCGAGCACGACGCCCGACTCGAGCGCGAGCTTGCCGACTGTCGTGGTCCGCGGATCGGCGGCCTTGGCGTCCTGCGGCGAGATGGCATAGGGGTTGAGGCCGTGCGCGGTCAGCGCGCCGTCCCAGAGATAGCGCTGCCAGTCGTCCTCCAGCGCCGGCTCGCTGCTTATCAGCACCAGGCGCATGGCGAGGCCCGCGGCCACGACGAAGAAGAGCAGGGACCGCACGGTGCCGGGGCTCGACGACGCGGTGCGGCGGATCAGGCGGGTGAGGGGCAAGTAGAGAAGACCCGCGAGCATCAGCCCGCCGGCCAGCCAGAAGACGGGCATGTCGCGCACCGCATGGTCGTAGCCGAAGCGGTGGGACTGCGCCGTGAGCAGAGCCGTCAGGCCCAGCAGGGCGGCGCCGAGCGCGCCCCA
>JAKSBI010000262.1 GCA_022361215.1 Hyphomicrobiales bacterium
CCGCGTCGTGCTCTACGACCGCAGCCGCAACCAGTGGGCGGCGCGCGTCTGGTGGATGCTGCGCGGCTTCGGCTTCGATGATGCGGCCGTGCTCGACGGCGGCTGGCCCAAATGGACGGCCGAGGGCCGGCCCGTCTCGACGGAACCGGCGCAGTATCCGGCGGCCCGGTTCGAGGCCCGGCCGCGGCCCGAGATGTTCGCCGACAAAGAGGCCGTCCGCGCGGGGCTCGACGACCCGGAGACGCACCTGCTCAATGCGCTGACGCGCGAGCAGCACGCGGGCCAAGGCGGCGTGCATTACGGCCGCGCCGGCCGCATTCCGGGCAGCACCGTCGTCCCGGCGCGCGACCTCATCGAGCCCGACACCCAGGCCTACAAGCCGGCGGCGGAGCTGCGCCGCCTCTTCGCCGAGGCTGGCGTGCTCGACGGCAGGCGCGTCATCGTCTATTGCGGCGGCGGCATCGCCGCCAGCAGCGACGCCCTCATCCTCTCGGCCCTGGGCGTGGAGGACGTGGCCGTCTATACCAACTCGCTGCAGGAATGGGCGCCGGACGCGGCGTGCCCGATGGAGACCGACTGAGCGCGGCCCATCGGACGAGACCGGAGGGACGACCGAACATGGACTACACGACGCTCGGTGCGACCGGGCTCAGGGTCGGCGTCGCCGGCTTCGGCTGCGGCGGCAACAGCCGCATCGGCCTCGGCGCGGGCTTGAGCCGGGCCGAGAGCGTGGCGCTGGGGCGCGAGGCGGTCGACCTCGGCGTCAACTTCTTCGACACGGCCGAGTCCTACGGCACCGAGGAGATCGTCGGCGATCTCGCGCACGAGGTCGGGCGTGACGCCCTGGTCATCGCCACCAAGAGCGGGCTCCGGCGGGGCCAGGAGCTCCTGTCCGCCGCCGAGGTCGTGGCCAATCTCGATGCCTCGCTGCGTCGCCTGCGGACCGATGTCATCGACGTCTACCAGCTCCACGCCGTCCGCCCCGGCGACTACGACCGGGTGATGGCCGAGCTGGTGCCCGCGCTCCTGCGCGAGAAGGAGGCCGGCAAGTTCCGCCATCTCGGCATCACCGAGACCGCGCCCCGCGATCCCGTCCACGAGACGCTGCTGCGCGCCGTCGAGGACGATTGCTGGGAGGTCATGATGCTGGCCTTCCACATGCTGAACCAGAACGCCCGGCCGTCGCTGTTCCCGGCCATCGAGCGCCGGGGCGTCGGCACGCTCTTGATGTTCGTGGTGCGCAACATCTTCAGCCAGCCGGGCCTGCTTTCCGCCACCATGGCCGATCTCGCGGCCGAGGGGCGGGTGCCGGCGGAGCTTGGCGCGAGCGACGACCCGCTCGGCTTCCTGGTGCACGAGGGCGGGGCGTCGAGCGTCATCGACGCCGCCTATCGCTTCGCCCGCCACGAGCCCGGCGCCGACATCGTCCTCTTCGGCACCGGCAGCAGCGCGCACCTGAAGAGCAACGTCGCCTCCATCCTGAAGCCGCCGCTGCCGGCCGAGGACGTCGAGCGTCTTTACGAGCTCTTCGGCGCGCTCGAAGGCGTCGGCCTCGACCTGCCGGACCGAGTGCGCAACGCCGTCCAGTAACGCTCTTATTTGCCTGGTCGGACTCGTCCGCCCCACGCCCCCAGCAAGCTCACGTTGATGCGCCCTGGACGGCCCGCTATCGTCCGGACCCATGAAGGCCGACAAGAGAACCGTCTTCGGCACGGTGGTCTACGTGCTCACCGTCTGCGCCGCTTACGGCATCGCGCGCGGCATCGGCGCGCTCACCGGCTGGACCGACCCCTGGGCGCAGGTCGGCCTTTCGCTTGCCGCCTTCGTCGGCTTGATCATGTTGCTCGCCGTGGCCTACGACCGCTTCCGCTCGGACGAGGGGTAGGGGGCGAGTAAGAGCGTCTTCCTCACGACCGTCATCCCGGAAGCCGGTTTGCCCGAAATCTATGATTTCGCTGGCAAAGCGAGCTATCCGGGATCCATTGGCGTCCGCGGTTCGGCAAGGACCGAATTTATCTGCCGCAGCCGCCAATGGATCCCGGATCAC
>JAKSBI010000050.1 GCA_022361215.1 Hyphomicrobiales bacterium
CAGACATAGATCAGGGACTGCTCGCGCTCGTCGAAGACGCGCGTGTCCCAGGCGAGCTGTCGCTCCAGTTCGTCGATCTGTTTTTGGCGTTCGTTCGAGGCGTCCGCTTCCGTGCGCAGCTTCTGCAATTTCCCGGACTGGGTCTTGATCTTCTCGGCCAGCGCCGCCTGGCGCTTCGCGTAGCGCTCGATGCCGGCGATGATGTCGCGCCGCTCGGCGTTGATGCGCTGCAGGAGGCCGGTGAAGAGCGCGGTGAGCTGCCGGTTCTTGTCCGCCTCGAGCCCCTCTGCGAAGCTGGCGATGGCCGTCTTGGCGTCGTCGAGGGGCACGCGCCGCGCCGCCGCCTCGTTCACCAGTGGCGCGATGGTGCGCGAGGTCTGCCAGGAGCGGTCGGCCTCGTCGACGGCCGGCCCCGACCACATCATGCCGGCGGAGATCACCGGCACCTTGCGTTGCACGCAGGGCCAGGACTTGTCCGGTCCGGCGGCGGCGAGCGCGTCAGGTTCCGCGAGCGCGAGCCCCGCCAAGAGCGCGACGACGAACGCGCACCCACCGCGTGCAAGGTCTCGGGCGCCGGGCAATGCGTTCATGACCGATAGCGAGCTAGTTCTGCGAGACGACCACGCCCCAGGGGAAGCGACCGACGGTGACCGATTTGACGACCTTCAGGGCCTTTACGTCAATCACCGAGACATCGTTCGAGACGCCGTTGGTCGAGAACAGCAGCGACTCGTCGGGCGTGAAGGCGAGCTGCCAGACGCGCTGGCCGACGAGCAGGTATGTCTCCACCTCGAAGGTCTTGCCGTCGATCACGGCGACCCGGTTCGAGGGGCCGAGCGCGACGAAGGCCTTGGAGCCGTCCCTGGTGACGCGCACGCCCACGGGCTGGATCGCCTCGGGCCTGACGCCCGGGATCTCGAAGGAGATCTTCTTGACGATCTTGCGGGTCTTCGGGTCGATGACGGCGACCGTGCCGCCGATCTCCGAGGTCACCCAGAGCTGCGAGCCGTCGGCGGTGAACTCGGCGAAGCGCGGGCGGCTGTCCACCAGCACGTTGTCGGTCACCTCGTAGGAGGTGGTGTCGATGAAGTGCGCCATGTTGGTGGTCTCGGAGGTGTTCACCAGCACCTTGCCGTCGGGGCTGACGCCCATGCCCTCGGGCTCGACGCCGACCGGCACCTCGGCCAGCACCTTGCGTTTCTCCAGGTCCACCACGGTGACCAGATTGTCGTCCTCGTTGGCGATGTAGAGCGGGTTGCCGCTCGGATGCAGGATGAACAGCTCCGGGTCCGGGCCCGAGGGCAGCGTGTGGACGACCTTCTTGGTC
>JAKSBI010000706.1 GCA_022361215.1 Hyphomicrobiales bacterium
CCGTCCCTTCGGGATTTCGCGAGATTGGCCCATCTCCGCGTCACTCGGGCTTGAATATGCAAGGCATGTCCTGCGCCCTCGTTCCTAAAGCTGAGCCAATCTCGCAAAACCAGCATCCACAAGGTAAGTGTCAACAGGCCCTAGGGCCTGTTCGATCCGACTTGTCCGCCCCTCTCCCCCGGCCCAACCACCCCAAGGGTACCCTGCATCGGGTGGTTGGGCCGGGGGAGAGGGGCGGGCACGGTCCGCTCAGCAAACCGCCGACATCAATGCCACTGCGCCTGTATGGCGCCATTGCGGCCGGCGATGGGGTCCTGCTCGGGCACCGGCACGCGCGGGATGTTGGCCAGCGCCTTGGCGCGGTCGGCGGCATCGCTGCCGCACATGTCCCAGTCCTGCCCCGGCGGATAGGCCCCGACCACCGATAGGCCCTTAGCGGCCTGTCGGCAATGGCCCACGCCCGCCGGGATCAGCACCGCGTCGCCGGCCTCGACCTCGGCCACGACGCCCTGCGGGCCACCGAACTGCACCCGCGCCCAGCCGCGCGCGACGCCGAGGACCTCGTGCGCCGTCGAATGATAGTGGTGCCAGTCATAGATGCCGTTCACCCAGCAGCCGTGCCAGCCATGGGAGCGGAACAGGCGCTGAAAGGTGCCTTCGGGGTCCTCGGCGGCGGGCGTCACGGCCCGGCGGTAGACCAGCAGCGGCAGCCGCGCATTGTTGGGGATGGTGCCGTCGTCGGCCAGGTGGTGCGTCTCGATCTCCGCCGTCATCAGGCGTCTCCCGCAAACCCGATCAGAGCGCGGCGGCGTCAGCCTCCCCGCGCGCGGTCGAGATCAGGCCGGCCAGCTCCTTGAAGGCCTCGCCGCGCGGGCACGACTTGCGCCAGGCAAGACCGACCGTGCGGCTCGGCTCCGGCGGCTCGAAGCGGAGCAGGGTCACGCGCGGATCCTGCAGCTCGGCGCCGAGGCTGATCTCGGGCAACAGGGTAATACCGTATCCGTTGGCGACCAATTGCAGAATCGTCGCCAGGCTCGTGGCCCCGAAGCTGCTCAGCATCTCCGGCCGCACCATGCCGCAATATTCGAGCGCCTGGTCCCGCAGGCAATGCCCCTCCTCCAGCAGCAGCAGCTCCTCGTCGCGCACGAAATCGCGCCCGACGCGCTGGCCCTGCTGCATGCCGGGCCGGTTCGGGATCGCCAGCAGGAACCGGTCCTCGAGCACCGACAGGGTCTCGATGTCGCCGTTGTCGATGGGCAGCGCCAGCAGCAGCACGTCGAGGGTGCCGCGCAGCAGCTCGTCCAGGAGGTTCGCCGTCTGCGTCTCGCGCACATGCAGCTCGAGATCGGGGAACCGGCGCCCCACCGCCGGCAGGATCGAGGGCAGCAGATAGGGGGCGATCGACGGGATCACGCCGAGCCGCACCGGGCCCTGCAGCCCGCGCCCGCAATGCTGGGCGTAGTCGACGATGTCGCGGACCTCGTTCAGCACGCGCCGGGCGCGGCGCACGACCTCCTCGCCCTCGCGCGTGACGTCGATGCGGCCGCGCTTGCGCTCGACCAGCGGAACGCCGAGGGCGGCTTCGAGATCCTGGATCTGCATGGACAGCGCCGGCTGCGTCACCGCGCACTCCTCGGCCGCGCGGCCAAAATGCCGCAAGCGCGACAGCGCATCGAGATAGCGGAGCTGCCTGAGGGTGATCACGAGATCAGACCGATTGATGGTTTTTCGAGATTCATCAAAACATCTTATCGGGCCGCGGGAAAGGGAGTCGGCATCAGACTTTTTGCTCATGCGGCCCGGCGGCCCTCGGGCACTCAAGCTGGCAGCGCATGCGATCCCTCGGCGTTAACCCTTGAAATATAGCGAGATTCGCCCGGCCCAGACCACCCGCCTACGGCCCCTGCCAGGCGGCGATTGGGGAAACTTATCGAACAACAAGAAAATGTGATTGGCATGTCATCAACCATAACCCCATCTGATGGTCATCGAAGACGGCTTGGCCCGCCTCCCCCCTTGCCCATCCCTTCCTGGCCAAGCCGGATGCGGCCGACCTTCCCTCCCCGAGGTCGGCCGCTCTTCGTTTCGGCCTGCGGCAGGGCGGCATCTGCGAAGGCATTGGAGTCGCGCCGGACCCAATGTAAAAGTGGTCGCAGCGTTCCTCGATTCCCATGCTGAAACATCCATGCTCGTCAACTTCCTCCATGAGCTGAAACGCGCCAACCTGCCGGTGACGCTGAAAGAGTACCTCACTCTGATGCAGGCGCTGGAGGCGGACCTGGCCCAGAAACGCGTCGAGGACTTCTACTATCTGGCGCGGGCCGCGCTGGTGAAGGACGAGCGGAACCTGGACAGGTTCGACCAGGTGTTCGGCCACGTCTTCAGGGGCCTGAAGCTGATGGAGGAGGCCCTGGAGGCCGAGATCCCGGAGGACTGGCTGAAGGCCATGGCCGAGCGCTTTCTCACGGAGGAGGAGAAACGGGAGATCGAGGCGCTCGGCGGCTGGGAGAAGGTGATGGAGGAGCTGAAGAAGCGCCTGGAGGAGCAGAAGGGCGCGCATCACGGCGGCTCCAAATGGATCGGCACCGGCGGCACCTCGCCCTTCGGCGCCTATGGCTACAACCCGGAAGGCGTGCGCATCGGGCAGGACAAGAACCGCAACTTCCGGGCCATCAAGGTCTGGGACAAGCGCGAGTTCAAGGACCTGGACGGCTCGGTCGAGCTCGGTACCCGCAACATCAAGATCGCGCTGCGGCGCCTGCGCAGGTTCGCCCGCGAGGGCGCGGATGAGGAGCTGGACCTGGACGGCACCATCCGCTCGACGGCGCATCGCGGCTATCTCGACATCCAGCTCCGGCCCGAGCGGCGCAATACGGTGAAGGTGCTGATGTTCTTCGACGTCGGCGGCTCCATGGACTGGCACATCAAGACCGCCCAGGAGCTGTTCTCGGCCGCCCGCGCCGAGTTCAAGCACATGGAGCACTACTACTTCCACAACTGCCTCTACGAGTATGTCTGGCGCCAGAACGCGCGGCGCTGGAGCGAGCGCATCGACACCTGGGACGTGCTGCACACCTACCCCTCCGACTACAAGGTGATCTTCGTGGGCGACGCCTCCATGAGCCCTTACGAGATCACCGTCGCGGGCGGCTCCGTCGAGCATATGAACGAGGAGGCCGGCGCCATCTGGCTCGACCGCGTCACCAACATCTACGAGAGCGCCGTCTGGCTGAACCCGGTGAAGGCCCGGCACTGGGAGCTGACGCCCTCCATCAAGATGGTCCAGCAGCTCTTCTCCGACCGCATGTTCCCGCTGACGCTGGAAGGCATCGACGGGGCCATGCGCGAGCTGATGCGCTGAGGCCGGCCATGCTGCGCAGACCGATCCTGGCGCTCCTTGCCGCCGCGCTCCTCGCACAGCCCGCGCAGACCGTGGCCGCCGAAGGGCCGAGCCGCGCCGACACGGCGCCGGCTCCCGACCTGGAAGGCTACCAGCTGGCCGCGAAAGCCTTCGCGACGGCCAAGAAGCTCTATCGCGCGGGCCAGTACGCGGCCTTGCAGGAGATGGAGAAGCAGGTCGGCGTGATGGAGCAGACGGGCGCGCGGGCCTCGCCCAAGTTCTTCTATTTCGTGCTGGGCCGGTTCCTCTTTCGGCACGGCTGCTACGACAAGGCCAAGAGCCTGTTTCTGAAGCACCACGCGTCGAATGAGAAGCTGGCGGCGCAGCAGCCGGACGTGGCTGCGACGGACTACTACAGGAGCACCCTCAGATATTTGTTCCTGACCACCAGGATCACCGGCAGCTATGCGGAGGCCGAACGCCTCGGCGAGAAGCTGCTGCAGTCGCTGGAGGCGGCGAACGAGGGGCAGGCCCACATACTGCCGGCGCTGCATCTGGGGCTCGCGGAGCTGCACCGCGAGAACGGCGCGGCGGCCAAGGCCAAGGCCCATCTCGATGCCGCCCGGCAGGGCTACGAGACCGTGCTCGCGGCCGGCAAGGCGCCCGATCGCGAGCGCCGCCTCGCCGCCGAGGCGCGCCTCCTGGAGGCCGAAGGTCAGCCCGATGCGGCCCGCAAGCTGCAGGAGGTGCGGCTGGTGCGGCTCCTGCAGTCGGCCAAGCGCGCCGACCCGGCCGTGGGCGACGCCCTGCGCGCGCTGGCCATGTCCCATGGCCGGGCCGGCGATCTGCAGAAAAAGCTCACCTATCTGGGGCGCGCCTATCTCTATCTGGACCAGCCGACGCCCGCCACCAACGTCTCCAAGGTCGCGGTCGCGCTGGAGATGGCCCGGACGTTCGATCAGCTCGGCGACGCGGCCGCCGCCGCCAGCCTGCGCGGCAAGTTCCATCTCTGCCGCTAGAGCCTGTCGCGATCATTCTGATTCGCGCCATTGCTCTCGCTCTTTGTTGAAGCATGTCTTTTGTCCCGAAACCGGTACCCACTTTCGGGAGACATGCTTTAGAGCAAATCCGCTCCGATCGGCCCCAACACCGCCGTCATTCCCGCTTTCGCAGGAGTGACGGCGGTGTTGGGTGGCCTGCCATCCGAACGCAAAGGCTCTGGGTCTCGTCAGTTCCATGCCATGATGTGGTTGCACTGAGCATCCAAGGACACTCTGCGGGGGCCTCATGACATCGGCCATGCTGATCGCGGCCGGGATCGCCGTGGCGGCCGGGCTGATGCGCGGCTTCGCCGGCGTCGGCTCGGGCATGCTGATGGCGCCGATCTTCGCGGTGCTGTTCGGGCCCCTCGAGACGGTCGGCATCATCATCCTGATGGAGATCGTGGTCACCGGCCAGCTCCTGCCAGACGTGCACAAGCATATCGACTGGCGGGTGATCGCGCCCATGGGCCTCGCGGCGGCGCTGCTGATGCCCGTCGGGAGCTGGGTCCTGGTCTCCCTCGACGCCGACCTGATCGCGCGGGGGATCGCGGCCATCGTGCTGCTCTTCGCGCTGGTGCTCCTGGCGGGCTGGCGCTATGCGGGCCCCAAGCCGCTGCCGGCCACGCTCGGCGTCGGCGCGCTCTCGGGCGTGCTGATGGCGGCGACCAGCCTCGGCAATCCGCCGGTGATGCTCTATCTCCTGTCGAGCCGCGACACGGCCCAGACCAACCGGGCCAACTTCACCGGCTATTTCGCCATCACGCTGCTGGCGCTGATCCTGTGGATGCTGGCCACGGGGCTCCTGGTCTGGACCGCGGTCTGGCGCGCGGCGCTCATGCTGCCGCTGTTCATGGCCGCCGCCTGGCTCGGCGCCCGCCTCTTCCGGCAGTCGAGCGAGGCGCTCTACCGGCGCGTGGCCCTCGGGCTGCTGATCTGCGTCGGCCTCTACGGCCTGCTGCGCTGACTCACTTGCCGAGGAAGCGGCGCCAGGAGGTGGCCAGGATGTAGACGTTGAGCACCAGGAAGGCGCCGGCGCTGGCCCAGAGCAGGGCGATCCAGAGGTTGGCCCAGAACTCGATCATGGTTGCGCTCCCTGCTCTGCCGGGACGGGCGGCGGGCGGTCGGTGAGCGAGCCGACGATCAGACCCAGGATCGAGAGGCCGATGGCGCCGAAGCCGATGACGGGGCTGGAGATCGCCTCGAGCCCGAGCGCCGTCTTCAGGGGCCCGAGCGAGAAGATCGCCGAGAAGCCCAGGATCAGCGCCCAGAGCGCGCCGCGCCGTGTCGCCCGCTTCCAGTAGAGGCCGCCGGCCAGAAGCACGATGCCGCTACAGAAATAGATCGAGCCCGAGACCGTCAGATAGTCCCAGACGTCCTCGCGGCCCTCGTAGATCAGGCCCCAATAGAGCTCGTAGCAGGCGATCAGCACGATCAGGATGCGCGTCCCCCAGACCTGGAAGCGCTCGGCGTCGATCTTGCCCGTGAGAGGCCCGACGATGTCGCGGGAGATGATGCTGGCCCAGCAGAAGAGATAGCTGTCCTGGGTCGACATGAAGGAGGCGAACATGGCGACGGTCAGGAAGGCCAAGAGCCAGCTCGGCATGGCGTGGGCGAGCATCAGCGGGGTCGCCACCAGGTCCGCGTCCTGGCCGTGGGGGGCGAGCAGGTCCTGGTTGGCGGCGAACTCGGGCGCATTGAAATAGACGAAGGCCATGACGCCCAGGAAGGCCGGGATGAGCATGCGCGACAGGAACACCACGGAAGCGATCAGATAGGCCGGCGCGACGGTCTCCTCCTTCTCGATGCAGAGCGCCCGGGTCAGCGCCGTCGGCCAGATGGCGGCCGAGACGATGCCGGCGACCAGGATCATCCACATCACGTAGCTGACGCCGAAGTTCGGGTTGACGAAGGGGTCGAAGCCGGCCGTGCCCTTCTGCTCCGTGACCACCGCCACGGCCTTGTCGAGCGGAATGATATCGCTCAGGAACACGATGGCGGCGATCAGGCCGGCCGAGAGCAGCACGAACTGGAAGATGTCCGTGATGATCACCGACCGCATGCCGCCATAGCAGGTGTAGAGCACGCTCACCGAGATCAGGACGATCATCAGCGCCTCGACGCCGATGGCGGCGCCCTGCACCGACAGCATGGCGGCCAGGAAGGCGGAGGCCACCTTGAGAAAGAGCCCCATGTTCAGAATACCGCCGAGGGCCATGACGATGGCGCCGAAGACGCGGATCTCGCGCCCGAAGCGCACCTCGTAATATTCCGGCAGGGTCAGCACGCCTGTCCGCCGGATCGGCCGCACCACGAAGCCGAAGAACCCGACGAAAGCGCAGCCGATCAGCGCCGCGAGCCCGATATGGAAGGCCGCGAAGCCCTCGTTGAAGCCCTTCTGAGCGTTGTAGGCGATGGTGATGAGGCCGATCTCGGTGGCGCCGAGCGTGGCGATGGCGGTGCCGAGGCCGAGATCGCGGCCAGAGACGAAGAACTCCGTCAGCCCGCCGCCATGGCGCGCCCGGCCCCGATGCACCAGGACGATCAGAAGCGCGTAAAGGCCCGAGAACACCAGCAGAAAGGCGATGGTGGCGTTGAGCATCGGCAGTCCTCCCCTGCCCGGCAGTTTGGCCGCTCAGAGGCGCAAAGAAAAGGCGCCAGATGGCCGGCGCCGTTAACCAAATCTGGGCGACTTGCCTTGCAGACTGGCTGTGGCCGGCCTGGATCGGGCGGCTCAGGGCAGGTTTTCGGCGGCACACCCCATGACAGACGGCACCACGTCCCCCTCCGCAGCGAACGGCCTTGCGCAGAGCGCCGTGCGTCCTTCGCCGGAGCGGCGCGGTCTTCGAGCCATGCTCAAGCATGGCCACGCGGTGCTGCTGCACCGGCTGCACGAGAGCCTGGTCGACCGCCGCTACCGCCATCTGGAGACGGTGCCGACCGGCGGCATGGTGGAGCTGGACGGGCTCCACATCGAGAGCGAGAACAAGGCCTTCGTTACCCACTACTCGCCGACCCCGCGGCTGCTGACGCGCTGGGTGCACCAGGCGCTGCCGCGCGACCTCGCCGACTGGACCTTCGTCGACGTCGGCGCCGGGCGCGGGCGCGTGCTTCTGCAGGCGGCGACGCGGCCCTATCGCCGCATCGTCGGCCTCGAGTTCGCCGAGGAGCTGGCCGACGCGGCGGAGCGCAACGTCGCCGGTTTCCCGCGGGACAGGATCGCTGCGCGAGCGGTCGAGGTGCAGAGGACCGACGCGCTGGCCTTCGACCCACCCGAGGGGCCGACGGTCTATTTCATCTTCAACCCGTTCGGCGCGCCCGTAATGCGCCGCTTCGTGGCGCGTATCGCCGCGGCCTACGCCGCCAAGCCCCGGCCGATGATCTGCGCCCTGGTCAATCCGGCCGAGGTGGCGGTGTTCGCGCACCATCCGGATTTCAAGCCGATTGCCCTCAAGCCGGGCCTGGCGCTGAAGCTCGCCCTCTTCAGCCCTTACGGCGTCGCCCTCTACGGCACGCCCGAAGCTCTCGCCCTGCTCGACTGAGGCCGCTCTGCCGCCCGCCTTTGCCGTCGCCCGCCGCTGCCGCTAAGCTGCTCCAAAGCGCCGCCTTGCCGGGCGGCCCGAAACGGAAGGTGGATAAGACATGAGCCGAGGGCGGATCCAGGTCGTTGTTGTCGGGGCAGGCATCGTAGGCGCGTCCATCGCCTGGCATCTGGCCCGCCGCGGCGCCTGGGTCACGATCGTTGCCGACGGTGAGCCGGGCGGCGTCGCGACCCCCAACTCGCTGAGCTGGATCAACTCGAATCCGCGCTTCCCCCGCGACTATTTCGACCTGCGCACGCGCTCCATGGCCGAGTGGCGCCGGCTCGCGGCGGAACTGCCCGGCCTTCCGGTCAAGCTGGCCGGCTCGGTCTATCTGCCGGACAAGGACCTCGACCTCGAGGCTTTCGTGGCGCAGCACACCGCCTGGGGCTACCGCGTGCGGCTGATCGACGGCGACGAGCTCAAGCGCATCGAGCCGCATCTGACGTTCGCCCCGGAGATGGCGGCCTATGCCGAGGACGAGGGCGCGGCCGAGTCCGAGGACGCGGCGCGCTTTCTGGTCGAGGTCGCCGGGGACGGAGACACGTCCTTTCGCAACGCCCGCGTGGAGGGGCTGGCGTCGTCGGACGGCCGGGTTATCGGCGTAAGGACCGCGGATGGGACCTTGCTGGGCGACGAGGTGGTGGTGGCCGCCGGCGTCGCGACGCCCGAGATCCTGGCCGGCCTGGGCATCGAGCTGCCGCTGGAGACGCCGGCGGGCCTGCTCGCCCACACCACCCCGGTGCCGCCGCTCCTCAACGGCGTCATCCTCGGCGACGGCATCCACATGCGCCAGAAGCTGGACGGCTGCCTCGTGGGCGGCGCCAGCTACGAGGGCGCGCTGCTGCTGGACGACGCGGAGGCCGGCGGCCGCGAGCTGCTGCGCCGCATGAGCGAAGGCGTCGACGCGGGCGACAGCCTCGAACTCGACCGCATCACGGTCGGCTACCGCCCGACGCCGCCCAAGGGCTTCCCTATCGTCGGCCGCCCGCCCGGCGTCGACGGGCTCTATGTCGCGGTGATGCACAGCGGCGTGACGCTCGCGCCGGCCATCGGCCTGCTCGCGGCGCAAGAGCTGCTGGACGGCGAGCGGGACGCCCTGCTCGCGCCCTTCGGGCCGGAGCAATATCTGATGGGCGCGGACGCGGCATGAGCCGGCGCGCGGCGGCGGCACGCTGAATGTCCACGGGAAATGAAACGGACCCGGCCGAGTTCGAGATCGCGATCGTCGGCGGCGGCATCCAGGGCTGCTCGGCGGCGCTGCAGCTCGCGGCCCGCGGCCGGCGCGTCGTGGTTGTCGAGCGGGATGCGCCGGGGCGGCACGCCTCCGGCCTGAATGCGGGCGGCGTGCGCTCGCTCGGGCGCCACCCCGCCGAGATCCCCCTGGCGCTGGCGTCGCTGGAACTCTGGCGCGATATGGCGGCGCTGGTCGGCACCGACTGCGGCTACCGCTCGTGCGGCCAGCTCAGGATCGCCGAGTCCGAAGCCGACATGGAGCTGCTCGAAACGCGCGCCGCGGAGACCCGGGCGCTGGGCTTCGGCCATGAGCGGCCGATCGGGCGCAACGCGCTCTGCGACCTGGTGCCCGAGGTGGCGCCGACCTGCGTCGGCGGCCTCTACGCGGCCGACGAAGGCGCCGCCGACCCGATGCGGACAACCTCGGCCTTTTTCGAGCGCGCCCGCGATCTGGGCGCCACCTTCATCGTCGGCGAGGCCGTTACGGGTCTGGAGCGAACGGGCGACGCCTGGCGCATCGCCACCGGGCAGCGCCGGCTTCAGGCCGACGTTCTGATCAACTGCGCCGGCGCCTGGGGCGCCGAGATCGCGGCGCTTGCGGGCGACGAGATCCCGCTCGCGGCCGAGGCGCTGATGATGCTGGTGACGGCGCCGGTGAAGCGCTTCCTGGAGCCGGTCTGCGGGGTCGCCAGCCGCAAGCTCTCCTGCAAACAGCTCGCCAACGGCACGGTGCTCGTCGGCGGCGGGCACAGGGGCTCGGTCGACCCCACGGTCCCCGTCGGCTGGCCGGACCCGGTGGAGCGCGAGATCAGCGCGCAGACGGTCCGCGACGTCTTCCCGCTCCTCAACGACGTACCGCTGGCCTGGAGCTGGGCCGGCATCGAGGGCCTTACCCCCGACGGGCTGCCGGTGCTCGGCCCGAGCCCCGAGGCCCCGAACCTCTTTCACGCCTTCGGCTTCTCCTTCCACGGCTTCGCACTCGGCCCCATCGTCGGGCAGATCCTCGCCGACCTGGTGCTGGACGGCCAGACCCCGCACCCTATCGCGCCCTTCGCCGCCGGCCGCTTCACGCGGCGCGAGGCGGCGTAGCATCGGGGCATTTCAGCTCCGTGGTCCATTGGCGGCTGCGGCAGATCGACGAACCTGTTGCCGGACCGCCGACGCCAATGGATCCCGGATAGCTCGCTTTGCCAGCGAAATCATAGATTTCGGGCAAACCGGCTTCCGGGATGACGGTTTGAGTTCAGAGTCTAACCTTGAGCCAATAGTCGCAAACAGGTGATGCGCGGACCCGGACCTCATGCTTCGACAGGTTCAGCATGAGGTCCTCAC
>JAKSBI010000065.1 GCA_022361215.1 Hyphomicrobiales bacterium
ACGGCATCGCCTCGCCCCCATGCGCGAAAGCCGGCGTCGCGGCGAGGGCGAGCCCGGCGGCAAGTCCGGCGGTGACGGTGGCTGTCTTCATGGGGATCTCTCCTCTCTCGTGTCTCTAGAGCATGTCGCGATCATTCTGATCGCGCCATTGCTCTCGTTCTTTGTTGAAGCATGTCTTTTGTCCCGAAACCGGTATCCACTTTCGGGAGACATGCTTTAGCGAATCGGGTCGTGCACGGTGACCAGCTTGGTCCCGTCCGGGAACGTGGCCTCCACCTGCACGTCGTGGATCATCTCGGGCACGCCCTCCATCACCTGGTCCCGGCGTACCACCTTGGCGCCCTCGGCCATCAGGTCGGCGACCGAGCGGCCGTCGCGCGCGCCCTCCACCACGAAATCGGTGATCAGCGCGATGGCCTCCGGATGGTTCAGCTTCACGCCGCGGCCGAGCCGCGCCCGCGCCACCATGGCGGCGACGGAGACCAGCAGCTTGTCCTTCTCGCGAGGCGTCAGGTTCATGAGTGCATCTCCCTGAGCTAACAGCGCCAGACGCGCGGCAAGGCGACGCGCGGCGCGCCCTGCCCGTCGCAGATCCGGGGCATCAGACGTTCGAGAACGGCGCCGAGCCCGCTGCGCAGCTCGGCACCTTTGGGGCACAGCAGACGGACGACCAGGACGGGGCCGATCAGGGTGGCGCCCGCGCCGTCGCCGTCGAGCGCCGCGCGCGCCACGGGCAGCGCGTCGCCCGCGTCGGCGCCCACATAGAGCACGGTGGCCAGCGCCGTGGCGTCGCCGGTCACGGCGGGGCGCGCGACGGCCCCGGCGATGTCGCCGTCGAGCCTGAGCGCGTCCGCGAACACCAGCGAACCGCCGACCCGGATGCGCCAGCCGTCATGGACGGCGCCCTCCTGCACGGTCTCGCCCATGGCCGCGCGGCCGAGCACCAGGCTCTCGCAAGCCAGGAGACACGCGGTCTCGTGCAGCCGGACCTCGGTGCGGCGCACCAGCCGGCCGCCATCGAACAGGATGGTCTCCTGGGGCAGCCAGCACGCGCGGGCGCTTGGCCCCGCATCGAGGCGGGTCTCGATGTTCGCCTCGCCGCCGCGCGACTTGTAGACGCGCTCGGCCGCCTGGGACGTCACCACGGCCCCGGCGCCCTCGCCCCAACGCACCTCGGTCGCGATGCTGTCCCCGTCGGTGAGGCCGCCGGCGGTGTTGAGCAGCACCGCCTCCGCGTCCCGCCGTCCATGGCTGGCGGGCAGACGGACCTTGCTGCAGCCGCTCTGATAGAGATCGGCCAGAACCGTATCGCCGCCGCGGCGCTTGAAGGCGAGCCGGGCCCGGCCTTCGGAGCGCTGCAGCCGCACCGGCGCCTCCCGCCGCGCCACCACGCGCAGCCCCGCGCCCTGCGGCTCTGCCGTCGTCGCTTTCGAGCCTGCCACGAATACCCCGCCCATCAGCCCCCCACGCCAGCGCTGCATCGGCATGGCTTGGATGCCCGGCACGGAGGCCGGGCATGACAGTGTGTCGGGGGTGCAACAGACCTCTCGAACCGCGGTCCGGGAGCCCGCGCCTCGACCGGACAGCCTTTCGGGTGGTCTATCGCGACCTCGATCCTCGTCATGCCCGGACGTGATCCGGGCATCCATTCCATCGGCCTCTCGGCAAAGTCGACAGGGAACGGCATGGATTGCCGGGTCAAGCCCGGCAATGACGACGCTTGGGGACAGGCTTCACTCGAATCCAGGCCGGTAATGGGCCTGCGCCGGGATGACGCCGTAGGAGGCCTCCCGAATGGCTGTCCGGGCGCATGAGCCCGGCCGGAAACCAAGGCTGCATCTGCCGTGCAGATCGACGCGCTCCCGAAATCCCGGACACCGCTGCGGCGATATCGCACTCTCGCCATGGATCGCTCTCCCTGACCCGACCT
>JAKSBI010000324.1 GCA_022361215.1 Hyphomicrobiales bacterium
CTGCGCGCCCCGACGCCCGACGCGCACAAACGGGCGGCATAGGCTGCCGGGGCGGCTTTCGCCTGCCGTTGTGTGAATGGCTGAGCTGTAGACGTCTTTTCGTCTTTTCCGTTGTTGCCGCCCCATGCCGACCTGCCGAGCGGGCGCGTCCCATCGCCGCGGCGGTGCCCGGCGTTGAAAGTCTCTTTGCGCTCCGCGCGGGACCTCTCCGAAATCCGCGGGAAACGGGGGCTTGGCCTGCGGCCGAGGGGGGCTTGAGCGGTCGATCTGAGTTTATATTGATCCAAAGGTGACTTGATCCCGCGCGCAAAACCGACTTTGCTTGCGCCGGGGTGCACCCCCCAAGACAAAGAACAAAGTCGAAGCGTTAAGGGAGGAGAACGCTTATGGCGGAGCCAGCACTCGTGTCGGCGCCGGGCGCCGATACATTTCCGAAATTGCTGCTGCGCAATGCCCGCATCTTTGCCGACCGCCCGGCGATCCGGGAGAAGGATCTTGGCATCTGGCAGACCTGGACCTGGGCCCAGGTGCTGGACGAGGTGCGCGGCTTCGCTGTCGGCCTGAAAAAGCTGGGGCTGAAGCGCGGCGAGAAGGTCGCCATCGTCGGAGACAACCGGCCGCGGCTCTACTGGACCTTCGTGGCGGCCCAGAGCCTGGGTGCCGTTCCGGTTCCCGTCTACCAGGACTCCGTCGCCGACGAGATGGCCTTCGTGCTGGACCATGCGGACGTGACGTTCGCCATCGTCGAGGACCAGGAGCAGGTCGACAAGGTCCTGGCTGTCGCCGACAGGGTCGAGACCGTCAAGGAGGTGGTCTACGACGATACGCGCGGTCTCGGCGACTACGGCCGCGGGCACCTGCACGGCTTCGAGGAGATCCAGGCGGCCGGCCTCAAGGAGCTGGCGGACGATCCGGGCGCCGAGCAGGCCTGGCTGAGCGAGATCGAGCAGGGCAAGGGCGCGGACGTCAGCGTCATGCTCTACACCTCGGGCACCACGGGCCAGCCCAAGGGCGTCGTTCTCACCCACGACAACATCGTCATCACCGCCCACAACGCGAATGTCTTCGACGGCCTGGACGAGCGCGACGAGATGATCGCCTACCTGCCCATGGCCTGGGTCGGCGACCATGTCTTCTCCTATGGCCAGGCCTATACCGGCGGCCTGTGCATCGCCTGCTGCGAGAGCCCCGAGACCGTCATCGACGACCGGCGCGAGATCGGCCCGAGCTATTTCTTCGCGCCGCCGCGGGTGTTCGAGAACCTGCTGACCCAGATCATGGTCCGCATGCAGGACGCGGGCGCCCTCAAGCGCTGGATGTTCGAGGCCTTCCTGGCCGTGGCCAAGCGCTGCGGCGAGGACATTCTGGACGGCCGCCCGGTCGGCGCCAAGGACCGCCTGCTCTACTGGCTCGGCGATCTGCTGGTCTACGGTCCGCTCAGAAACCGCATGGGCTTCACGCGGCTGAAGGTGGCCTACACGGCGGGCGAGGCCATCGGCCCCGACATCTTCAGCTTCTACCGCTCGCTGGGCCTCAACCTGAAGCAGCTCTACGGACAGACCGAGGCGAGCGTCTACATCACCATGCAGCCGGACGGCGAGATCTATGCCGATACGGTCGGCAAGCCGGCGCCGGACACCGAGATCCGCATCACCGACAAGGGCGAGGTCCAGTTCAAGAGCCCCGGAGTCTTCAAGGAGTACTTCAAGAACGAGGCGGCCACGAAGTCGACCAAGACGGCGGACGGCTGGGTGCGCACCGGCGACGCCGGCTTCTTCGACACGCGCGGGCATCTGAAGATCATCGACCGCGCCAAGGACGTGGGCAGCCTGAAGGACGGCTCGCTGTTCGCGCCGAAATATGTCGAGAACAAGCTGAAATTCTATCCCAATATCCACGAGGCCGTGGCCTTCGGGGACGGGCGGGACTTCTGCGCGGCGTTCATCAACATCGACCTGACGGCGGTGAGCAACTGGGCCGAGCGCAACAATGTGGCCTATGCGAGCTATCAGGAGCTGGCGGCCCATCCGGGCGTCTACGACATGATCAAGGAGCATGTCGGGGAGGTGAACCGGAGCCTCGCCGCCGAGCCGAACATGGCGGGCTCCCAGATCAAGCGCTTCCTGGTGCTGCACAAGGAGCTCGACGCCGACGACGGCGAGCTGACCCGCACCATGAAGGTGCGCCGCAACCTGTTGAACGAGCGCTACGCGCCGCTGATCGACGCGCTCTACGACGGCAGCGAGACCTGCCACATCGCGACCGAGGTGACCTTCGAGGACGGTCGCAAGGGCGCCATCGAGGGCAATGTCAGGATCGAGGACATGGAGACGGTGCCGGTCCAGGCGCAGAAGGAGGCGGCCGAATGAAAGCCGACGTCGAACGCCGAGGCGACGCCGGGCTGCAGCCGGGCGACATCATCCTGTCGGTGGAGAGCGTGTCGCTCTCCTTCGGTGGCGTCAAAGCCATCCGCGACGTCAGCTTCGACGTGAAGAAGGGCGAGATCCGGGCCATCATCGGGCCGAACGGCGCCGGCAAGACGTCGATGCTGAACTGCATCAACGGATTCTACATCCCGCAGGACGGCACCATCACCTACAAGGGCGAGTCGCACTCGCGCATGAAGCCGCACGACGCGGCGCGCCACGGCATCGCCCGCACCTTCCAGAACGTGGCCCTGTTCAAGGGCATGACGACGCTGGACAACATCATGACCGGGCGCATTCCGCGCATGCCGGACACGGTCTGGAACGAGGCCGTCAACGTCTTTCTCGGGGCCATCTATATCGGCCCGGCGAAGCGGCGGGAGATGGAGCACCGGGCGTTCGTCGAAGGGGTCATCGACTTCCTGGAGATCCAGGCGATCCGCAAGACGCCGGTGGGCCGGCTGCCCTACGGGCTGCAGAAGCGCGTCGAGCTCGGCCGCGCGCTGGCCATGGAGCCGGATCTGCTGCTGCTCGACGAGCCCATGGCGGGCATGAACCTCGAGGAGAAGCAGGACATGTCCCGCTTCATCATCGACGTCAACGAGCAGTTCGGCACCACCGTGGCGCTGATCGAGCACGACATGAGCGTGGTCATGGATCTCTCCGACCGGGTCGTGGTGCTCGACTACGGCCAGAAGATCGCCGACGGCACGCCGGACGAGGTCAAGGCGGACCAGACGGTCATCGACGCCTATCTGGGCGTCTCGCATTAGAGCGCGGGCAAGAGGGTTTCTGTCGCCATGGAATTCATCGTCGGGATGTTCGAGGGGTTCTTCGCCAACCCTGCCAAGGAGATCTGGAACGACCCGCTCTACTTCGTGCAGAACATGGCCGGCGGGCTCATGGTGGGTATTCTGTACTCGCTCGTGGCCCTCGGCTTCGTGCTGATCTACAAGGCGTCGGGCGTCTTCAACTTCGCGCAGCCGATGATGGCCATCTTCGGCACGCTGGGCCTGATCTTCTTCCACGACAAGGTGCTGTACCCGGCGCTCGGCTCGGGGTTCGGCCTGACCATCGTGCTGGCGATCGTGCTCGCCATGGCGATGATGGCCATCCTGGCCGTTCTCGTCGAACGGCTGATCCTGCGTCCGCTGGTCAACCAGGAGGAGATCATCCTCTTCATGGTGACGATCGGCCTCTATTACTTCCTGGAGGGCTTCGGCGAGACGCTGTTCAACCCCATCGCCAACAGCCCGGTGCCCATGGAGGCGCTCGGTATCCAGATCGGACCGGTGTTCTTCGGCGACGTCATGTTCCAGAAGGTCGACATGACGGCGGCGGGCGTGTCGGCGGTGATGGTCATCCTGCTGGCGCTGATGTTCCAGAAGACGCCCATCGGCCGGGCGCTCCGCGCCGTGGCCGACGATCATCAGGCGGCACAGTCCGTGGGCATTCCGCTCTCCTTCATGTGGGTCGTGGTCTGGACCTTCGCCGGCGCCGTGGCGCTGGTCGCGGGCGTGATGTGGGGCGCCAGCGCCGGGGCGGTGGACTTCGGGATGGTGTTCGTGGCACTGAAGGCGCTGCCCGTGCTGATCCTCGGCGGCTTCACCTCGGTGCCGGGGGTGATCGTGGGCGGCCTGATCATCGGCGTCGGCGAGCGCCTGGCCGAGATCTACTGGAGCCCCTATCTCGGCGATTCCATCGAGACCTGGTTCGCCTACATCATCGCCCTCATCATCCTGTTCTTCCGGCCGGAAGGGCTGTTCGGCGAGAAGCTGATCGAGCGAATCTAGGGACGAGACAACGATGCTTTATCGGGAAGCCGGGCAGTTCAAGACGAGCTACGAGGCCGATCAGGCGATCTTCCCGATCGCCCAGGACCGCTGGTTCGTCATCCTGTTGGTGGTCGCGGCCTACACCGTCGTGCCGTTCGTTGCGAACAACTACTGGTACGAGGTCATCCTGCTGCCGGTGCTGGTGTTCTCGCTCTCGGCGCTGAGCCTGAACGTGCTGACGGGCTATTGCGGCCAGGTCTCGCTGGGGCAGGGCGGCTTCATGGCGGTCGGGGCTTACAGCTCCTTCAAGCTGGCCACCGCCTTCCCCGAGCTGAACGTGATCTTCGTGTTCCTGCTCAGCGGCCTGCCGGCCGCCGCCGCGGGCGTGGTGTTCGGCATCCCGAGCCTGCGCATCAAGGGCTTCTATCTGGCGGTGGCGACCCTGGCGGCCCAGTTCTTCTTCGAGTGGCTGTTCCAGCAGAAGGGCTGGTTCTCCAACTACTCGCCCTCCGGCACCATCGCGGCGCCACACCAGGAGGCCTTCGGGCTGATCATCTCCGGGCCGCAGACGCCCGGCTGGGTGAAATACGTCATCGGGCTCACCTTTCTCGTCGTCTTCTGCATCATCGTGAAGAACCTGACGCGGTCGCATCTCGGGCGCTCCTGGATGGCGATCCGCGATATGGACATCGCCGCCGAGCTGATCGGCATCAAGCCGCTGCAGACCAAGCTGCTGGCCTTCGCCGTCAGCACCTATATCGCGGGCGTGTCGGGCGCGCTGTTCCTGTTCCTGGTGCAGGGCAGCCTCGAGATGGAGTCCTTCGACATCATCAACATGTCGTTCCCGGTGCTGTTCATGATCATCGTCGGCGGGCTCGGCTCGGTGATGGGATCGATCTTCGGCGCCGCGTTCCTGATCCTGACGCCGGTGTTCATCAAGAATTTCCCGGAGCTCACGACCGCCGCCGTGGTGGTCAGCCTCGGCATCGGCTGCCTGATCTGGCTGGCGCGCTACGGCGCCCTGCGCGTCCTGCCGCTGGTGGCCGCCGTCCCGCTGGCCGGTTGGATCATGTTCCAGAAGTTCCAGTCGAACACCGCGGAGCACATCGTGCTGATGTTCTTCGGGCTTTCGATCATCCTGATCCTGATCTTCGAGCCGCACGGCCTGGCGCGGCTCTGGCAGATCGCGAAGGAGAAACTCAGACTGTGGCCGTTCCCGTACTAATCCATGTCCGGGAGAGAGGTGGCATGACAGCCCTTTGCATGGGGGCTCGATTGCGCCCCCTGGGCTCAGCCGGTACAGTTGAGCCCAAAAAAACCCAAAGTAAACCTGTGTAGGGAGGATGAAAGCATGGGTGTCAGAAAAGTAGGCTTGGGTTTTCTGTCGGTGGCTGTGCTCGCAGCGCCGATGTGGACGTCGTGGGCGACCGGCGCCGAGGGTGCCGAGTCGGTGTTCATTCCGAACCCATCTTATCGGACCGGCAAATACGCCGTGAACGGCACGCCGTTCGCGAACGGCTTCTCGGACTATCTCAATATGCTGAACGCGCGCGACGGCGGTGTCGAAGGCGTCAGGATCGACACCGAGGAGTGCGAGTTCGGCTACAACACCCCGAAGGGCGTCGAGTGCTACGAGCGCCTGAAGGCCAAGAAGCCCGTGGTCTACGGCCCGCTCTCGACCGGTGTCACCTACAAGCTCGTGCCCAAGGCGCCCGTCGACAAGATTCCGGTGCTGTCGAGCGGCTACGGCATGAGCGCCGCGGCCGACGGCCGCTGGTTCCCCTATGTCTTCAACTTCCCGACCAGCTATTGGAGCCAGGCCTCGGCCTTCATCCGCTTCATCGGCGAGGAGGAAGGCGGTCTCGATAAGCTGAAGGGCAAGAAGGTCGGCCTGATCTTCCTGGAATCGGGTTACGGCCGCGAGCCGATCCCGCTCCTGGAGAAGCTGGCGGGCCAGTACGGCTACGAGTTCCAGCACTTCTCCGTGCCCGGCAAGGAGATGGAGAAGCAACAGGCCCAGTGGCGCAAGATCGTCAGATGGAAGCCCGACTGGCTGTTCATGTGGGGCTGGGGCAACATGAACCGCGTGGCCATCCGGCGCGCCACCGAGTTCGGCTTCCCGCTCAACCGCTTCATCGGCGTCTGGTGGTCCGGCGCGGACTCCGATACGGCGCCGCTCGGCGCGCTCGCCAAGGGCTACAGGGCCGGCACCTTCCATGCCTCCGACGCCTGCTGCCAGGTGCACAAGGACATCCTCGAGCACGTCTACGGCAAGGGTGGCGGCACCGACAAGGCGACGGTCGGGCAGGTGCTCTACAACCGCGGCGTGGTCACCGCTATGTACATGACCGAAGCCGTGCGCGACGCCGTCAAGAAGAACGGCGGCAAGTCCGTGACCGGCTCCCAGGTGCGCGACGCCATGGAGGGCCTGAACCTCACGGAAGACCGCCTGAAGGGCCTTGGCTTCGAAGGCTTCACCAGCCCGATCAAGGTGACCTGCGCCGATCATGAGGGCGGCGGCCCCGTGATGATCCAGGAGTGGGACGGCAAGAAGTGGACCATCGTCAAGCGCGGCGTGGCTCCGCTGCGCGAGGTGGTGCGTCCCATGCTGGAGGAAGCCGCCGTCAAGGAGGCGGGCAAGCTCGGCTACACGAAGCGCGAGAACTGCACCTGAGCCGGAGACGAACAGGTCACGCCCCGCCGCTCGCGGGGCGTGACGCATCTGCCCTAGAGCCTGTCGCGATCATTCTGATTCGCGCCATTGCTCTAGTTCTTTGTTGAAGCATGTCTTTTGTCCCGAAACCGGTATCCACTTTCGGGAGACATGCTTTAGCAACTGGAGCGAACGGACAAGGGTCCAGGCCGTGACCGAGAAAGCTGCGCTGCTCGACGTCAACAATGTCGAGGTCATCTACGATCACGTCATCCTCGTGCTGAAGGGCGTGTCGCTGCAGGTCCCCGAGGGCCGCATCGTGGCGCTGCTCGGCGCCAACGGGGCGGGCAAGACGACGACGCTGAAGGCGATCTCGAACCTGCTGGGGGCGGAGCGCGGCGACGTCACCAAGGGCTCGATCCTCTATGACGGCGAGCGCGTCGACAAGCTCACACCCAACGATCTGGTGAAGCGCGGCGTCATCCAGGTCATGGAGGGCCGACACTGCTTCGAGCATCTGACCGTGGAGGAGAACCTGATGACGGGCTCCTACACGCGCACCGACGGCCGGGCGGCGGTCAGCAAGGATCTGGAGCTGGTCTACGGCTATTTCCCGCGGCTCAAGGAGCGGCGCAAGGCGCTCGCCGGCTACATCTCCGGCGGCGAGCAGCAGATGACGGCGATCGGCAGGGCGCTGATGTCGCGGCCCTCCATGATGCTGCTGGACGAGCCCTCCATGGGGCTGGCGCCGCAGCTTGTCGAGGAGATCTTCGAGATCGTCAAGCGGCTCAACGCGGAGCAGAAGGTGAGCGTGCTGCTGGCCGAGCAGAACACGAACATGGCGCTGCGCTATGCCGACTACGGCTATATTCTGGAGAATGGCCGGGTCGTTCTCGACGGCGATGCCGCCACCCTCAGAGAGAACGAGGACGTCAAGGAGTTCTATCTCGGCGTGGCCGGCGAGGACCGCCAGTCCTTCCGCGACGTCAAGCATTACAAGCGGCGCAAGCGCTGGCTGGCGTAGTGACCGCATTCTTCGACGAGCTGGAGACGCAGGCTCCCGAGCAGCGCGAGGCGGGCCTGTTCGCGCGCCTGCCGGGGCTGATAGGCTTGGCCCGGGAGCGGGCGCCCGCCTGGCGTGCTCACCTGGACGAGGTCGATCCGGCGGCCGTGACGTCGCGGGCGGCGCTGGCCGGGCTGCCGGTGCTGCGCAAGCCCGATCTGCTCCGCCTGCAGGGCGAGGCGCCGCCTTTCGGCGGCTTCACCGCCACGCCCGTGAGCGACCTCGGCCGTCTGTTCCTGTCGCCCGGGCCGATCTACGAGCCCGAGGGGCTCGGCGCCGACTGGTGGCGCTCGGCGCGCGCGGTGCATGCGGCCGGGTTTCGCGCCGGCGATATCGCCATCAACACCTTCGCCTACCACCTGACGCCGGGCGGCTGGATCATCGATGCCGGGCTGCGCCGGGTGGGCTGTACGGTGATCCCGGCCGGGCCGGGCAACAGCGAGCAGCAGGCGGCGGCGATCGCGCATCTGAAGCCGGTCGGCTACACGGGCGTGCCGGACTTCCTGAAGATCCTGCTGGACAAGGCCGAGGAGCTCGGCGCCGACGCCTCCAGCATCGTCAAGGCGCTGGTCTCCGGCGGCGCGTTGTTCCCGTCGCTCCGACAGGAATATGCCGACCGGGGCATCTCGGTCTTGCAGGCCTACGCCACGGCCGATCTCGGCGTCATCGCCTACGAATCCGAGGCCATGGAGGGCATGATCGTGGACGAGGGCGTCATCGTCGAGATCGTGCGGCCGGGCACCGGCGAGCCGGTGCCCGAGGGCGAGGTGGGCGAGCTGGTGGTCACCGCTCTCAACGACGATTACCCGATGATCCGGTTCGGCACCGGCGATCTTTCGGCTGTGCTGCCGGGGCAAAGCCCCTGCGGGCGCACCAATATGCGCATCAAGGGCTGGCTCGGGCGTGCCGACCAGCGCACCAAGGTGAAGGGCATGTTCGTCGACCCGCAGCAGGTGGACGCCATCGCCAAGCGCCATCCGGAGCTCGGCCGCCTGCGTCTGGTGGTGTCGCGCGTGGGCGAGCAGGACGCCATGACCCTGATGGCCGAGAGCGAGGCGCCGGACGCCGCCTCGACCGACCGGATCGCCGAGACCCTGCTCGCGGTCACCAAGCTCAAGGGCGCGGTCGAGATCGTCGCGGCCGGCTCGCTGCCCAACGACGGCAAGGTGATCGCGGACGAGCGCAGCTACGACTGATGCGGGCGCGAGCGCCGTGGCCGCCGGGACAGGGTTGCGCGCAAGGCCCGTTTCGGGGAGCGATTTGCTCCTTATGCGCCTGAATCTGATAGGCGAATTCTTTCAGCAACCTGCCTTGTGGCGTAACATTGGCGGCCTATATGAGGCGCGGGGCATCGGTCGCGCCTGAGGCCCGAAACATCGCATTCTCATCCCCCGCCTGCAGGCGTACAACAGAAGTAGGAGCAAGGGCATGGCACTTCAACTCGGCGATATCGCGCCGGACTTCGAGGCTGAAACCACCCAGGGGCGGATCCGGTTCCATGACTGGATCGGCGACGCCTGGTGCGTTCTGTTCTCGCACCCGAAGGACTTCACGCCGGTCTGCACGACCGAGCTCGGCTACATGGCGAAGATCAAGCCGGATTTCGACGCGCTGAACTGCAAGATCATCGGGCTCAGCGTCGATCCGGTCGATGATCACGCGGCCTGGAGCCAGGACATCGAGGAGACCCAGGGCTTTGCGCCGAACTATCCGATGATCGGCGACCCGGAGCTGGCCGTGGGCAAGCTCTACGGCATGATCCATCCGAACGTGATGGGATCGTCCGAGGGCCGCACGGCGGTGGACAACCAGACCGTCCGCTCGGTCTTCGTGATCGCCCCGGACAAGTCGATCAAGCTGATCCTGACCTATCCGATGAGCACGGGCCGCAACTTCGACGAGATCCTGCGCGCCATCAAGTCTCTGCAGCTCACCGCCAAGCACAAGGTGGCGACGCCGGTGAACTGGCAGGACGGCGAGGACGTGATCATCGTGCCGGCCGTGTCGGACGAAGAGGCCAAGGAGAAGTTCCCGGACGGCTGGGAGGCTCCGAAGCCCTACATCCGCATCGTGCCGCAGCCTCAAGGCTGAACCCATTTCGGTCCGGGGCGCCCCAGCCGGGGCGCTCCGGACGACCTTCAGCCGAGCCTTTCGGCGACAGTGCTGCGCAGCAGGGGCAGCCGCTCGGCGCCCCAGTAGAGCTCGCCCGCATAAAGACAGCTCGGCACGGCGAAGACGCCGTGCTCTTCCGCCTGGCGGGTCTCGGCGGCCAGCGCGCCGGGCGCGGCTCCGGCCATGTAAGCGGTCGCGTCGGCGGCGTCGCCGCCGCAGTCCTCCAGCACCCCGAGAACGGCGCTGCGGTCCTCCAGGTCGAGGTCCCTCAGGAAGAAGCGCTCGTAGGCCCGGTCGAGATAGGCGTCGAGCAGGCCCGCCGATCGGGCGAACAGCATGGCCAGATGCGCGAGCGTCGGGTCGTAGATTTTCTTCGGACCCTTGATCGTCAGCCCGAGCGGCGCGGCCATGCGACGGGCGTCCATGTAGAGGTACTTCACCTTGCGCAGCTCGCGCGCGTCGCGGGCGCCGTCCGCGCCGTAAGCGCCCGCGATGTCAATGGCATAGGGCCGCCAGACGGCGTTCAGATCGAACGCCCGGGCCAGACCCCGGATGCGGTCCTTGGCAATGAAGGCGTAGGGGCTGCGCAGGTCCACATAGACCTGGAGGTCCCGATCGCCACTTGAAATCGGCGGCGCTTTGCCGTTGGCTTCGCTCACCATGATCTCCGTTTCCCGGCCGGGCCGCATCGGCCGCGCAACGCAACTTGAATTGGGGCTGCCATGACAGGACCGCCCGCGGGACCGGCCTTGACCACGGACTGCGTCGTCTTCGACGCGGACCGCGGCTTCCTGCTGATCCGGCGCGGCCATCCGCCGTTCCAGGGAGCTTACGCGCTGCCCGGCGGCTTCGTCGAGACCGGCGAGACCGTGGAGCACGCCTGCCGGCGCGAGCTGGCGGAGGAGACCGGGCTGGCGGCTGGCGATCTGCGTCTTGTGGGCGTCTATTCGGAGCCCGGCCGCGATCCGCGGGGGCCCACGGTCAGCGTCGCCTATCTCGCGCTCGTCGAGGGGCAGCCGGCGGCGGCCGGCTCGGACGCCGCCGCGACCGAATGGATCAAGGACTGGCGGTCCCTGGACCTCGCCTTCGATCACGGGCGGATCCTGGACGATGCCGAGCGCCTGCTCGCGGCGTCGGAGTGAAGGTTGGGGACGGGGATGACCGCCGCCGCCTGTTTCGCCAGCGACTATACGGACGCGCGGCGCCGGTTTCTCGCGGCGGCCGACGCGGCGGGCGCCATCGTGTGGACCTACGACCACCCGCTGCGGGGGCCGGACGGGGAGCCCCTGGCCATGGACGTGGCCTGGCTCGGGCCCGCGGATGCCACGGCGGCCCTGATCCTGTCCTCCGCCACCCACGGCGTCGAGGGCTTTTGCGGCTCGGGCTGCCAGGTGGCGGCGATGCGGGACGGGCTGCACCGCAGCCTGCCGCCCGGCCTGGCGCTGGTGCTGGTGCACGGCCACAACCCCCACGGCTTCGCCCATCTCAGGCGCGTCACGGAAGAGAATGTCGACCTCAACCGCAACTTCCCCGACTTCTCAGGCCCGCTCCCGGAGAACCTCGGCTATGCGCAGGTGCACCCCTGGCTGACGCCCGCCGACTGGCACGGTGCCGGGCGCGCCGCCGCCGATGCCGCCATTGCGGACTATCGCCAGGCCCAGGGGCTCACGGCTTTCCAGGCGGTCGTGAGCAAAGGGCAGCACGATTTTCCGGACGGCCTGTTCTACGGCGGCCAAGCGCCCACATGGTCGCGCCGCACCATCGAACGGCTCTGCGCCGAGCGGCTCGCCGGCCTTACGCGCATCGCCCTGATCGACGTTCATACGGGGCTCGGGCCGCGCGGCCATGGCGAGATCATCGCCGGCGACGGCCCCAACGCCGGCAACCACCGGCGCGCCCGCGACTGGTTCGGCGAGGACGCGAAATGCCCGGAGCGGGGCGAGTCCGTCTCCGCGGCCATTCCCAACACGGTGGAGAAAGGCTACGCGCAGGCCCTGCGCCGGGCAGAGGTGACGGCCGTCGCGCTCGAATACGGCACGATCGCGCTCGACGACGTGTTCACGGCGCTCAGGGCCGACAACTGGCTGCATCTGCACGGGCGCGTCGCCTCGGCCGAGGGGCGCGAGATCAAGGCCATGATGCGCGCGGCCTTCCACGGCGAGGACGCAGCGTGGAAGACCGCGGTCTGGCAACGGGCGGAGGAGGTCATCCGGCGCACCATCGCGGCCCTTGCGGGATGATGCGCCCCGGCTGCCAAATCAGCCTGTCTTTCTGATCTCTCCGAGAAAGTCGTTCATCTCGCTGCGCAGCCCTTGCAGCACGGTCTCCTGATCGCTCAGCCTCTGGGCCGAGCCGCGGACCTTGGTCACCCCTGTCTGGGTCTCGTCGGCCGAGCCGCTGACCTTGAAGATGCCGGAGCTCACCTCGCGTGTGGCGATCGCCGCCTGCTCCACATTGCGCGCGATCTCCTGGGTGGCGGCGGACTGCTCTTCCACGGCGGACGCGATCAATGCCGAGATCTCGTTGACCTTGGCAATGGTCTCGTTGATCTGGGCGTTCGCGGCCACGGAGTTCTGCGTCGCCTTCTGGATCTCCTCGATCAGGGCGGAGGTCTCCTCGGTGGCCTTGGCCGTCTGGCCGGCGAGGTTCTTCACCTCCTGCGCAACGACCGCGAAGCCCCTGCCGGCATCGCCGGCGCGCGCCGCCTCGATGGTGGCGTTGAGGGCGAGCAGATTGGTCTGCTCGGCGATGTCGTTGATGAGCTGGATCACCTGGCCGATGCGCCCGGAGGCCTCCGCCAGGCTCGCGATCTGCTGGCTCATGGCGTCCGATTTCTCCACCGCCACGGCCGTGATCTCCGTCGCCTGTCCGACCTGCCGGTTGATCTCGCCGATGGAGCTGGTCATCTGCTCGGTCGAGGCGGCGACGCTCTGCATGTTCGCCGATGCCTCCTCGGCGCCGGCCGAGACCGACATGGCCTCGCTCTTGGCGTTGTCCGACGATTGGCCGACGGCTTCGGACACGGTCTGCAGCTCGTCGACGGCGACCGAGACGGACTCCACCACGTCCTTCATCTGCGTCTCGAAGCGCGCTGCGATCTTGGAGAAATCCTCGTTTCGCTTCTTGATGACCGTGGTTGCGTGATTGATGGACCGCGCGGCATCGGAGAACGACCCCAGCATGCCCTTCTCCGAAATCAGCCGGTAGAACTTGTTCCGGCTCACATAGTCCATGCAGGCCTTGGACTCGCGCATATAGGCGTCGGTCCGGTCGATCAGCAGGTTGATGGCATGCATCAGCTCGCCTGTCTCGCCGGTCTCGGTGATGTTCACGATACGGGCTTCAAAGTCGCCGTCGGCCACGGCCCTGCAAACCTTGCTGGCCTTGGAGATCGCCTCTGTGGTTCGCCCTTTCAACATAATCGGAATTTCCTTGCGGTCTGGTCGGTTCGGGGGTGTCTTCGGAAACGTCGCGCGCCGCTAGAGCGTGGCGACGAACTCGTCGTATTCCACGCCTTGCTGGCTCAGCAGGCCGACGACCATGTCGGTCGATGCGGCGAGCCCCTGCTTCCGGTTGGTCTCGCGATCCTCGGCGGCCTTGAGCTCCTTGTAGAGGGGGATGATCTTCTCCTCGACGATACGCCGGTCGGGCACCCGGCGGTTCGAGTGATAGCCGACGATGTCGCCGGCCTCGTCGAAGCTCGGCGTGACATGCGCATGCACCCAGTAGTGGTCGCCGTTCTTGCAGCGGTTCACCACATAGGCGAAGATCTCGCGCCGGTCCTGGATCGTGTCCCATAGAAGCTTGAAGACGCAGCGCGGCATGTCCGGATGCCGGATCATGCTATGCGGCTCTCCGAGCAGCTCTTTCTCGGTATAGCCTGCGATGTTCATGAACACATCGTTCGCATAGGTGATGCGGCCTTTGAGATCCGTCTTGCTGACGATGATGTCGTTCTCGTCGAAGAACTGCTCAACACCTGTTAGAGTGCGTGCGTTAACCATGAATATCGCTCCTAAATTGTAGGGCTGCCGTCAAGCAACGGGGTGGTTGGCGCCCATATACGCGTATATATATTAAGTCTTTATCACTGGCTTTGCGGCGCCGACGTATAATCGACTGAACTATCGAAACCTATCGAAGCGTGTATATTTTTGCCATTATCATCCTATAGTTGCAATGCGGCCTCCGAGCACCGAGGCGCGGCTTGCCGACATATGCTTCAATAGGTTAAGTATATATAAATAAACACTTTTTCCCTCGATATGCCTTGATCTAAATCAGTGAGGCGCACGGATTGCGCGCGAGCGGCGATCGGACGGCGATTCGCGCGGGAGCCACGCCGTTCGGGATGCGCGCTTGCCGCTGGCGGAAAGGCTCCATCGGCACGGAGGCTCGCTCGGCGATGCGGAGCCATAGGCCCTGGAGCGTCTTCGAGAAGGATGGGCCGCGATGATACGCCATCCTCGACAATTTGGTCGCCGCGGCCGGTTTTCACGCGGTGCGCAGGGCTGGCGGGCGCCGAGCGGGCTTGGGTCGCCCGCCCCGATGATCTATGAAGGCGCAACCCCGCGTATATCGAGCGAGAGGTGTGCCATGAACGAGATGCCGCCCAAAGCCAGTTTCCAGCCCGAGGCCCGCTTCGTGCCCGAGGGCCATCCGGACCTGCCCATCAACCGGGTCGGGGTGCTGCTGATCAATCTGGGCACGCCGGACGGCACCGACTATTGGTCGATGCGCCGCTACCTGAAGGAGTTCCTGTCCGACCGGCGCGTGATCGAGACCAACCGAGTGCTGTGGTGGTTCATCCTCAATGTGATCGTGCTCACCAAGCGCCCGTTCTCCTCGGGCGAGGCCTATCGCTCGATCTGGAACGAGGCGCTGGACGAGTCGCCGCTGCGCACCATCTCGCGCAGCCAGGCGGAGAAAATGGGGGCCGCGTTCCAGGACCGTCCGGCCGTGATCGTCGATTGGGCCATGCGCTACGGCACGCCGTCGACGAAGTCGCGGATCGAGCATCTGAAGGCCCAGGGCTGCGACCGCATCCTGCTGTTTCCGCTCTACCCGCAATATTCGGCGGCCACCACGGCCACGGCCTGCGACAAGGCGTTCGACGCGCTCAAGGAGATGCGCTGGCAACCGGCGGTCCGCGTGGTGCCGGCCTATCACGACGACCCGGTCTATATCGAGGCCCTGGCGCAGTCGCTCAAGGGCGGTCTGGCGGCGCTCGACTGGGAGCCGGAGGTGGTGCTCGCCTCCTATCACGGGCTGCCGGTGGAGTATTTCGAGAAGGGCGACCCCTATCACTGCCACTGCGCCAAGACCACGCGGCTCCTGCGCGAGGCGCTCGGCTGGGACGAGGGCCGGCTGCGGATGACCTTCCAGTCCCGCTTCGGCAAGGCGGAATGGCTGCAGCCCTACACCGACAAGACCGTCGAGGGGCTGGCCCGCGACGGCGTCAAGAACCTGGCGGTGATCACGCCCGGCTTCGCCGCCGACTGCGTCGAGACCCTGGAGGAGATCGCCGGGGAGAACGGCGAGATCTTCCACGAGCATGGCGGCGAGAACTTCGCGGCCCTGCCTTGCCTCAACGACTCGGAGGAGGGTATGCGCGTGCTGAACGCGCTCGTGGAGCGCGAGCTGCAGGGCTGGCTCTGAGCCGGACGGCGTAGCGTCGCCGCAAGGATTTCCCGCTAAGCTGCTGAAACCAAACGCATTCTCCCCAGTCTGCAACATGAACGCCAGATGAACGCCCCTGTCAGACCGGGTTCAGGCGCCATGGGTTAGAACGGCTCCCAAGTCAGATGCGAGACGCCATCGCGTCGCCGGGCCACGACCGACCCGGCTCAGATCAAGGGAGTTGTCAGATGATCAGGAAGACCCTCGCGACCACCGCCGCCGCGCTGGCGATCGCCGGTGCCGTCACCGTCATGCAGCCCTCCAAGGCACAGGCCGGCTTCCACCTCCATATCGGCGGCCACGGCTTCGGCTTCAGCGTCTACAAGCCGCACTGCCGCACCAAGTGGCGCAAGGTGCGGATCCGCTACTGGAGCCGCAAATGGCACGCCTACCGCTATCGCTGGGACTGGCGCCCCTACAGATATTGCTACTGAGCCGGCACCGGTTCGGTTCACCAGCCCAACTCGGGTGCTCCCGCTGCACAGCCCGAGCCTGACGGCCGCCGTCCGCCACCTTGGCGGGCGGCGGTTTCGTGGGTCTCTCTGCGGTTCGGATTCGGGCCTTCCGTAAGCGGATCGTTTACCCTGCCGACGCCGACGGACCTTATAATCCGGCGCGACTCACCCCATATTTCGTACAAAGGGCCATTTCCGATACAAGCCACTCAGGGGGTCGTACCATGCTTGGATTCGACATCTTCGTCCTGGTCGTCGTCTTTCTGTTCGTCGCCACCATCATCTCGGGCGTCAAGACGGTGCAGCAGGGCTATCACTACACGGTCGAGCGTTTCGGCCGCTACACGCGCACCCTGCATCCGGGTCTGGCGCTGATCGTCCCGTTCGTCGACCGCATCGGCCACAAGATGAACATGATGGAGCAGGTGCTCGCGGTGCCGAGCCAGGAGGTCATCACCAAGGACAACGCCATGGTGCAGGTCGACGGCGTCGCCTTCTTCCAGGTGCTGGACGCAGCCCAGGCCGGCTACGAGGTGAACAACCTGAACGTGGCCATCCTGAACCTCACCATGACCAATATCCGGACGGTGATGGGCTCGATGGACCTGGACGAGCTGTTGTCGCAGCGCGACGAGATCAACCATCGTCTGCTCAAGGTGGTCGACGACGCCACCCAGACCTGGGGCGTCAAGGTCACCCGCATCGAGATCAAGGACATCAACCCGCCGCGCGACCTGGTGGATTCCATGGCGCGCCAGATGAAGGCGGAGCGCGACAAGCGCGCCGAGATCCTGATCGCCGAGGGCGAGCGGCAGTCCGAGATCCTGAAGGCCGAGGGCGAGAAGCAGGCGCAGATCCTGGCCGCCGAAGGCCGCAGGGAAGCCGCCTTCCGCGATGCCGAGGCCCGCGAGCGCGAGGCCGAGGCCGAGGCCAAGGCGACGCAGATGGTCAGCGACGCCATCTCCACCGGCAACGTGCAGGCCATCAACTACTTCGTCGCCAACAACTATGTCGAGGCGCTGAAGGAGCTGGCCGGCGCGAGCAACCAGAAGGTGCTGATGCTGCCGATCGAGGCCTCCTCCGTGATCGGGGCCATCGGCGGCCTGGCCGAGATCACCCGCGAGGCGTTCGGCAACGATGGCGGCGGCAACTCGCACGAGCCGCCGGCGCCCAGCGCGCCGAAGCGTCCGCAGCCGCAGCAGCCACGCCCGCGGTCGGGCGGCGCCGTGCCGAGCGTTTAGCGGCCTGCAAACAGCGAAGGTGTCCCGCAGCGTCGGCCGCGCCGGCCGACGGCGGTTGCGCGGCCCGCGGGAAAGGTGCGAAGAGGTTTGCCTGAAGAGCTGACGCTCTGGACGCAGGAGGTGATTGAGATGAGTCCGCTGACATCCTATCTGGCCGATCTCGGCGCCTGGAACTGGCTGATTCTGGCGGGCGTCTTCTTCTCGCTCGAGCTGCTGGCGCCGGGCATCTTCTTCATCTGGTTCGGCATCTCGGCCGCCGCCGTCGGCGCCCTGGCGTTGTCGCTCGACATCGCCTGGCAGTGGCAGCTCGTGACGTTCGCGCTCTTGTCGCTGGTCTCGGTGATCGCGGCCAAGATCTATCTGCGCGGTCAGGCGACGGAGACGGACCGGCCGCTGCTCAACAAGCGCGCCCAGCAGCATATCGGCCGGTCCTATGTGCTCGAGGAGGCCATCGAGAACGGCCGCGGCAAGATCCGCGTCGGCGACTCGCTGTGGCGGGTGGAGGGGCCCGATCGCCCGAAGGGCGAGCGCGTCGTGGTCACCGGAGCCGACGGCACCGTGCTCCATGTGGAGCCGGCGGAGGCTTAGCGCAATAAACCGTCATGTCCGGACAGCAGTGGGTCAAGCCCGGCAAGTACGAGGAATGGCGTGCGTGGCTGGCTTGAGAACTCCATCCCTCCGAGCGGGCGCGGCACTCAGGGCTTGTGCCCGATCGGGATCGGCGGGGCCTCGGCCATGACCAGGATGGAGATGCGGCGGTTCGCCGCCAGGAACGGGTCTTCGGGGAACAGAGGATCGGAGTCGGCGCGGCCGGTGATGGAGTGAAACCGGTTGTGGGGCACGCCGCCATTGGCCAGGATCTGGCGCGCCGACTTGGCGCGGTCGGCCGACAGGTCCCAGAGCGTGTAGCCGGGCCGCTCGTAGAGACGCGAGGCGTC
>JAKSBI010000198.1 GCA_022361215.1 Hyphomicrobiales bacterium
CCTGCGCGGCGTCGACGCCAAGATCGAGGTGCTGGTGCCGGAGCAGCTCTGCCCGGCGCTGGAGCCGGAGGCCGAGACCGCATAGGCGCCGCGGTTCCCGTCGGCCCGAAAACGATCTAGAGCCTGTCGCGATCATTCTGATTCGCGCCATCGCTCTCGTTCTTTGTTGAAGCATGTCTCCCGAAACCGGTATCCACTTTCGGGAGACATGCTTTAGGCTCAGGAACCATGTCCGCGCGCCGCGGCCGGCGCGCGCCGCCGACACCGAAGACCTGGCCCGGGAGGCATCGCCCCATGCAGATCGGCAAGCTCGACCACGTCAATCTCAGAACCGCCAATCTGGAGGCCATGACCGAATGGTACGAGCGCGTGCTGGGCCTGAAGTCCGGCCCGCGCCCCGGCTTCGGCTTCCCGGGCGCCTGGCTCTATGCCGGCGAGCACGCCGCGGTGCACCTCGTGGGCGTCGATGTCCAGCCCGAGAAGAGCGGCGAGCCGTCGCTGGAGCACTTCGCCTTCTCGGCCACCGGCCGCGAGGCGTTCCTGGCCCGGCTGGAGAGCCAGGGCATCGCCTACCAGACCCGCGAGGTCCCCGACTTCGGCATCACCCAGGTCAATATCTGGGACCCGGACGGCAACCACCTGCACGTGGATTTCACGGACGGGGAGGGCTAGAGCCTGTCGCGATCATTCTGATTCGCGCCATTGCTCTCGTTCTTTGTTGAAGCATGTCTTTTGTCCCGAAACCGGTATCCACTTTCGGGAGACATGCTCTAGGACGCGCCGGCGTAGGACGCCTCGTCGGACACCAGCGCGACCTCCTCTGCGTGCCGTGCCGCCAGTTGGGCCATCGTCCCGTGCCGGTCGAACAGCATGCGCCGCTCGAAATAGGTGGAGCGAAAGAAGGGATAGCGGCCATACACCCGCTCCGCCACCGCGGCCTGGTCGGTGGTCATCAGGCTGATGGGTGTCTTCAGCAGGGGATAGGGCCGCGGCGGGCAGATCACCCGATGATGGAAGGTCCGTCGATAGAAGGCCTGGTGCTCGCGCCGGACGGCCACCAGGAAATGCTCGGCCTCGAAATGCTCGGCCGCGAGCCAGCACAATCTGAGCGTGACGTGGGGCAGCCCCGAGAACAGGCCGGAGAGGCGCTTGTCGGTGACGAAGCGGGTCGGATCGACGATGACCTTGCCCGCCGCCAGCTCCGGCTCCATCAGGTCCGCGAACACCTTTCGGCTGGGGAAGTCCGGCTGCTCCTGGGTCGCCACATGGATCCGGATCGAGCTCGCCAGCTCGTCGCGCCAGTAAAGACCGAAAATCCAGGCATTCTCGGACTCGTCGAAGTCGTCGCAGAACGTTTCGGCGCTGTTCGGCTCGATGCCGTCTTCCCTCATATAGGCCTCATAGCGCAGCCGATAGATCGCCTCCCGATCCGCGTCCACGTCGACCAAGCGACAATCCAAGCTGCTCAAGAGATCTGAAACACGGTCGGCAAAGCTACTTTCATACGCATACGCTAACGCGGCCATTCGGGCCCCCTCTTCCACTGGCGGAGGAGGAAAAGTTAAGAAAGTGTTAACGCAAAAGCAATATTTGCTGTCGAGGCTGCGACAGCAAGGCGCTTTGCGCCGTGCCGAAAGCCCCGCCGAATCAAGTCGTTTACCATGTCTGGAGGTTCTGCCGGGGAGGGGGAGCGAGCCCCCTCAAGTCGAAGATGCTCCAGGGCCTGCAGCGGCAGGCGGACGATCGCAAGGCGGGGTGCGGGGTGGGCAGGCGGTGGCGCGAAGCGCGCGCCGGTGCGGCCGGCGGTGCCGGGTAAGGGGCTGTGATCTCTGCGGGTATTCGTGTTGCTCAGAGAAGGGCCACGCCCTCTACCGTCGTCTGCCGGGCAACGACGCTCAAGGGACGGCGCGGCTGCGCCTGAGCGCCATCGCCGCTCGGCCGGACAGCAGTGCGCCAGGGAGAAAAAACGGCTGCGTCAGGCGACCTGCACCATGGCCGACGACGTGTCGTGGAGGCAGGCGTGAATCTCGCTGGCCGAGACCGGCTGCCCGATGAAATAGCCCTGGGCTTCGTGGACATGGGCGGTGCGTCTGACCAGCTCGAGCTGCTCGCGGCTCTCGATGCCCTCGACCGTGACCCGAAGCCCCAGCTCGTCGCTCAGCCGCGCGATGCCCGAAAGCAGCGTGAGCGAGCGGCTTCCGGCGGCGAGGTCTTCGAGGAAGGAGCGGTCGATCTTGACCTTGTGCAGGGGGAAGCTGTGCAGATAGCTCAGGCTCGAATAGCCCGTACCGAAGTCGTCCAGGGAGATCTTGACGCCGCGCGCCTGCAGCTTGCGCAGCGCGATGCGCGTGGCGCTGGTGTTCTGCAGCAGCGTGGTTTCCGTGATTTCGAGCTCCAGCCTGGACGCCGGCAATCCCGTCGTCGCGAGCGTGTTGCAGACCAGCTCGGGCACGTCGCTGCCCCGAAACTGCAGCGGCGACAGGTTGACCGCGACGCTGATCTCCTCCGGCCAGTCCTGACATTCCAGACAGGCCTTTTCGAGCACCATTCGTCCCAGCTCCATCACGGTGCCGGTCTCCTCGGCGATGGGGATGAAGTCCGCCGCCGAGACGATGCCGCGCTCGGGATGCCGCCAGCGCAGCAGGGCTTCGCAGGTGGTGATCCGCCCCGTCTCCAGATCGATGATGGGCTGGAAATGGACCTCGAAGGCGTCGTTGTCCATGGCGGTGCGCAGGTCCAGCTCCAGCCGTCTGCGCGCCTGTGCCTGCTCGTCCATCTCGGGCTGGAAGAATCTCCACGTCCCTCGGCTGTCCGCCTTGGCGTGATAGAGCGCCATGTCGGCGTTCTTGAGCAGCTGGTCGATATTGGTCCCGTCCTGCGGGAACAGGGCGACGCCGATGCTGGCGCCGACGACGGCCTGCTGGCCATCGATCCGGTAGGGCTGTCCCAGCTCGTGCACGATGCGCTTGGCCAGCGCCGACACCTCGTCCGGCGCGTGCACCGGCGACTGCAGGACCACGAACTCGTCGCCCCCGAAGCGGGAGGCCATGTCCGACGCGCGCAGAATCCGGCGCAACCGGTCCGCGACCGCCTGGAGCAGGACGTCTCCCTTGGAATGGCCGAGGGTGTCGTTCACCTGCTTGAAATGGTCGAGATCGATGAAGTGCACCGCGCACGCCTCGCCGCCGCCTCTCCGGTGAAAGGCCTCGTTCAGCCGGTCGTGGAGCAGATTGCGGTTCGGCAGCTCGGTGAGGGTGTCGTAGCGCGCCATCCGGTCGATGATCGCCTCGGCCTGCCGGCGCTCGGTCACGTCCTGGATCACGGCCACGACGCCGCCGCTCTTCATCGCCTGGGAGGTGACCGCCAGTGTGCGCCCGTCCCGCGTCTCGACGATCTGCTCGTCGCTTCCGTTGCCGTCCAGCTGCCGGCGAAGGTTCCGCGCCAGGCGCTTGGCGTCCGGCAGGTCCACCGTCCCGGCTCTGAAGCAGTTTCTGATGAGCTTGCGGGTGGACCATCCCTTGATGTCGCTCTTGGGCGGCAGATTGAGGATTTGCCTCACCCTTCGGTTGGCGACCAGGATGCGGCCATTGCGATCGAACATGCAGATGCCATGGGGCATGTTCGTCAGCGCCGTGTCGAAGCGGAGCGCAAGGGCGGACATCTCGCGGGAGGCGACGATCGCATCGAGCAGCGTTCGGCGCAGGCTCTCGGACAGAAACCTGACGGCAACGAAAAACGGCACGAGCAGCGCGGCAAAGAACCAGTGATAGATATCCCCATGCAGCAGCAGGGCTGCCGTCATCGGCAGCCAGGCACACACGATCTGCACCACGACAAAGCGCGGGCTGCCGAAATTCCGTCCGAACACGCCGATGACATAGGCGATCGTCATGGAAAAGCTGATCAGGTGAGCGAAGGGGTCGGCGGTGCGCCAGAACGCGATGTAGCACCAGACGCCGAGCAGCCCGACCGAGGTCGCGGCGCCGGTAATGTAGCCGATCTCCCACTTCCGCGCTTGCGCGTTGGTCCGGATCCGCGGACGCACCCGCTTGTAGGCGTGCATGAAAATGCCGCGGGCCGACGCGACCAGGGCAAGCGCACCGCCACAGGCCAGCAGCAGCGGCTCGCCGGTCTTCCAATAGGTGACAAGAACAGATCCGACGACGAAGATCGAGCCGGCAACAAGCGTCCGCCCCTCCTTGTAGAGGGAGTCGACCAGAGGGATATAGATTTCCGGGGGAAGTTCCCGTTCCTTGCCCCGACCATCAAGGAAACTCATTTTATTGGCCCGCCGCAGCTTCCTAAACTGACGCATCTTGTCAGAGACCGATAAAAACAGGGTTTCCGGTTTCGCTAAAATTTTCGATAGTTTCGGAAAGACTTAATATTTTGGGAACGCTCGAAAGGACTGCGGCGTGGCAATCGAGTTTTCGCGGGAAGGCGGCGCAAAAATATCGCAAAATAGACGATAGCAATAAGGGCTTTATTGCTGCAGATAAGCGGCGAATATCTGTTTAAATGTCTTTTAAAGCTCGGCTTGAATCAGCCGGCCGCAGATCGACGGCTTGCAGGCTAGGGCGGAAGACGGGCCTGCCTGTTGTGCACTGCAACCGGCGCACGCTCGGTCGCGCTGCCGCGTCATCGCCGCTTGGCCGAGTATTTAGATCTTCTAAAATAGGATTTAAGCCGTAATGTATCTCATCGCCCGGAAGGAGGGGGGCCGATGGCCCGCGAGCCAAGCCTGAACGGTTACCTGCATTTCGAAGCCGTGGCGCGCCGCGGAAACCTGTCCAAGGCGGCCGACGAGCTGTCGGTGTCGCCGTCGGCGGTGAGCCAGCAGATCAAGCTGCTCGAGCAGCAGTTGGGGCTCAAGCTGTTTCGCAGGGACGGCCGGACCCTGAGCCTGACGCTGGAGGGGGAGCAGTTGTTTCAGGCCAGCTCGGTGGCCATCCGGATGTTGCGCGATGCCCGGCGCCATCTTGGAAAGACGCACGAATCCAGACGGTTGAGCCTGCGCGTTGCGCCCAGCTTCGGCGTGCGCTGGCTGGGTCCCCGCCTGTCGGATTTCCTGGCCACGAACCCGGAATGGGACGTTCGCATCGACGCGGCGCCGGATCCCACGGATTTCGACCGCGAGGTCATGGACCTGGACATTCGCTACGGCCTTGGAAACTGGACCGGCTATCATTCCGTGCCCGTCACCTCGGATTTCGTCCTGCCGCTCTGCAGCCCGGCCTATCGCGACGCGCTGTGCGGGACGTCCGACCCGAGCCGGGTTCTGCGGTCCGCGAAGCTGATCGACAGCGCCAGGGCGCTCTGCCAGTGGGACTACTGGCTGATGCGCAACGACGTCACGGAGGTCGCCAACCACAAGTCGATCCTGATCGACCGGTCGACGATGGCGATCCAGCTCGCGCTCGACGGCGTCGGCGTTGTCCTGGAATCCCTGACCCTGGCGGCGAAGGAGGTCTATTCGGGCGCGCTCGTGCCGCTCATGCCGTCAGCGGGCGTGATCGCCTTCCCGGCCTATTGGATGGTCTGCCCGAACAGATACGTCAACCGTCGCGCGGTCGGCACCTTCATGGCATGGCTGACGCACGCCACCGACGTGCACGAAGGGGAGGTCGCGGCCTTTATGAGAAGGCATGGCCTCGAGCTCGTCGAGATCGACGGCCTCTCGGAGCTGGTCGCCAGCGACGTCAATAGAGCGTGAAGGCGGGAACGTAGCTGATCAGGCCAAGCACCAGCAGCGAAACCAGATAAAACGGCCAGAGCTGGACCACGACGCTGCCGATGGACGTGCGCGCGATGGTGGCGGAGATGAACAGCGTCGTGCCCACGGGCGGCGTGTAGAGGCCGATCGCCAGGTTGATCACCATCATCAGACCGAGCTGCACCGGGTCCATGCCGATCGCCACCGCCATGCCGGCGAACAGCGGCCCGAGCAGCAGCATGGCGGCGGGCAGGTCCAGCACGGTCCCGACCACGATCATGATGGCGTTCATCGCCAGGATGATCATCCAGGTCTCGCTGAAGCTTCCGACCATCCACTGCGCCAGCTCCTGCGGCACCCGCTCGAGCGTCAGGATCCATTGCACCACCGAGGACGCCATGATGATCAGCAGCACCGCGCCCGTCATCACCGCCGTCTGGATCATCGCGCGCAGGATCGCCTCCAGCGTCAGGTCGCGGTAGACGAAGAGGCCGATCATCAGGGCGTAGGCCACCGCCATGACGCTCACCTCGGTCGGCGTCGCGATGCCGAAGCGCAGCGTTCCGATCACGAACACCGGCATGAACAGGGCGGGCAGGGCCTTCAGCGCCTGCCCGCGCCAGGCGCGGAACCCGCCCGCGGCCGGAGAGGCCGGCAGGCCCTGGCGGCGCGCCCTGAGCCAGCAGGCGCCAAGCAGGCCGCAGCCGAGCATCAGTCCCGGCACGATGCCGGCCACGAACAGGTCGATGATCGAGGTGGACGTGACGAGGCCGTAGAGGATCAGGGGGATGGATGGCGGGATC
Source organism: Hyphomicrobiales bacterium (assembly GCA_022361215.1). GTDB lineage: Bacteria > Pseudomonadota > Alphaproteobacteria > Rhizobiales > Methyloligellaceae > JAKSBI01. The sequence continues at coordinate 6,517 of JAKSBI010000198.1, forward strand.
AGCAGCGAGACCGTGGACGAGGAGGCGTTGATGGCGGCGGCGAAGGCCGGCGGATAGCCCTCCTTCCTCTGCACCGGGATCAGGGCGTTGCCCAGCGCCGAGGCGTCGGCCACGGCCGAGCCCGACACCCCGCCGAACATCACCGAGCCGAGCACCGACACCTGCCCCATGCCGCCGCGAAAGCGGCCCACCACCAGCTTGGCGAAGTGAATGAGATACTCCCCGAAGCGGCCGGACATCATCAGGCTGCCGGCCAGGATGAAGAACGGGATGGCCAGCATCGGGAAGCTCTGCGTCGGCGTGTAGAGGCGCTGGGCGATCACGGCGAGGGGCTTGCCGTCGATGAACAGCGCAATGCCCGCGCCGCCCAGCAGCGCAATCGCGACCGGCGTGGAGAGCAGCAGAAGAAGCCCGAAAACGCTCGCGACGATGATCGACATGGGGTGCGCTCAGCTAAAGCTGCTCTCTGCCTCGTCTTCGCCCATGTAGACGCCGCCGCGGAGCAGGCGCACGAGATCGACGGAGCCGATGACCGCGATCATGGCGAAGCAATAGATGAGGCTGGAGACGCCGTAGACCTGGGAGATCCCGGTCTCCGAGAGCGTCGTGAACCGGGAGGAGGCCAGGATCGGGCCGGAGGTCCAGATGACGCCCAGCGACACCAGGATCAGGCTGAGCTGGACCGCGAGGCCGACGATGCGGCGCGGCGCCGACGGCAGCAGCTTCGCCAGGATCGCGACCTGAATGTTGCGCCCCGACGCGGTGGCGACGACGATCGCCCCGGCCACCGACCACGGGAACAGGATCGCGGGGATCTCATAGGCCCAGGAGATGCCCTGCTCGAAGATGTAGCGCAGCACCACATTGACGAAGATGGCGGTGAACAGGGCGCTGACCGTGGCCACGAAGATGGCCACGCCGCTCCAATAGACGGCGTCCCTGAGCCGGGACAGAAGCAAATCAGCGGGGCGCGAGCGCCCCGCCGAGCCGGTGTCGCAATCGGCCAATTCCGGCAGTCCTATTTTTCGCGAAGCAGCGTGATGAGCTCGCCGAACTGTTTGGCATAGCTATCATAGACTCCGGCGGTGGCCTTTGCGAAGGCCGCCTGGTCGACGTCCATGAACTTCGCCCCTTCCGCCTTCATCTTGGCGCGAAGGCTCGCATTGTCCATGTGGCTGCGGCCGCGCTGATACCATCCGGCCTGCTTGACGGCGTCGCCGATGCAGGTCCGGTCGGCGTCGGAGAGCCCCTTCCACCAGGCCAGGCCCGCCACCACCGGCGTGGATTCGTATTTGTGGCCGGTCATGGTGATGTAGGGGGTGATGTCGTGCAGCTTCGCCGAATAGATGTTGGTCAGCGGGTTCTCCTGGCCCTCGAAGGCGCCGGAGCGCAGCGCCGTGGGCAGCTCCGACCAGGCCAGCGGCGCCGGGTTGGCGCCGAGCGCCTTGAACATGGCCAGCGTCACCTCGTCGGGCGGGGTGCGGATCTTCATGCCCTTCAGCGCCGCCGGGTCCTTCATATGCTTGGAGACATGGGTCACGTTGCGGATGCCGTTGTCCCACCAGCCGACGACCTTCATGCCCTTGGCCTGGGCCTTCTTGTCGATCAGCGCGCCGACCTTGCCGTCGAGCTTCTTCCAGGCGTCCGGAAGGCTGCCGAACAGGAAGGGCAGGCCGAGCATGCCGACCTCGGGCACGATCTGCGCCATGGCGCCCTGGGAATTGGCGGTCATTTGGATGACGCCGGACTGGGCCGAGACCAGCATCTCCGCGTCGTCGCCCATGGTCGTCGATGGGGCGACGTTGACGGTCAGCGCGCCCTTGGTGCAGCTCGCCACCAGATCGGCGACGAGGTTGGCCGCGTCGAAGCGCGGGTTCCCGGCATTGGCGCCGTGAGCCAGAATGAGCTCGGCGGCGTTCGCCGAGGCGGTTATGCCGACGGCCAGTGCGGCTGCCGCCGCGGTGATCTTCAGACGTTTCGTCATCGTTTCCTCCCAAGGTTACGATTCAGCAGGTTTCGTCAGTGGATCAGCGATCCTCCGTTCACGTCGACTTCCGATCCGGTCACATAGGCGGAGAGCTCCGACGCCAGGAACAGGCAGCACCCGGCGACGTCCTCGGCGGTGCCGGTCCGTCCCATGGGAATACCCTCGAGGATGTCCCGGCGCATCTCCTCGGTCAGCTTCCCGGCGGTGATGTCGGTCGCGATGAAGCCGGGGCAGACCGCGTTGGAGCGGATGCCGTCCGGCGCCAGCTCGCGGGCCATGGCCTTGGTCAGGCCGAGAATGCCGGCCTTGGCGGCGGAGTAGTGGGGGCCGCCGAAGATGCCGCCGCCGCGCTGGGCCGAAACGGAAGAGATATTGACGATCGAGCCGGACTTGCGCTCGCGCATATGGGGAATGACCGCCTGGCTCATATAGAGCGTGCCGCGCAGGTTGACGTCCAGCACGGCGTCGTAGTTCTCCGGCGCGATGGTCATGATCTTGAGCGGCTGCGTGATGCCGGCGTTGTTGACCAGGATGTCGATGCCGCCGAGCTTGCCGACGACCGCGGCCGCGGCGGCGTCGCAGGCCGCCTTGTCCGTGACGTCGCAGGCCATGCCGATGGCGCCCTGTCCGACGTCCTCGGCCGCCGTCTCCGCGTCCCGCGGGTCCAGGTCCAGGATCGCCACCTTCGCGCCGTGGCTGGCGAACAGGCGGGCCGTGGCCTTGCCCAGCCCCCGCGGCGACGCCGCGCCCGTGACGATTGCGGTCTGACCTGCAAGCAGCTCCATGGGGTCTCGGTCCTTCACAGCCGGGATTTCACGTTCGACACCACGCTATCGACCGACAGGCCGTACTGGTCGTGGAGGGTGGGCAGCGCGCCCGCGTCGAGAAACTCGTCCGGCAGCGCGATCTGTTGGAACGGCACATGGATGCCCGTGCGCATCAGGTGCCCGGCGACGGCCTCGCCGAGCCCGCCGACGATGGAATGGTTCTCCGCGGTGACGACCAGCCGCCCGCCCTTGGCTGCTTCCCGGGCGATGGTCTCCACGTCCAGCGGCTTGATCGTCGGCACATGCAGCACCGCGCAGCCGATGCCGTCCCGCTCCAGGGCCTTGGCCGCGTCGAGCGCCCGCATGGTCATGAACCCGGTGGAGATGAAGAGCACGTCGCCGCCGTCGCGGATGAGCTTCGCCTTGCCCAGCTCGAACCTGTAGCCATAGGCGCCGAGCACGTCCGGCACCTTGCCGCGCAGCAGGCGCATATAGACCGGGCCGGGGTGATCGGCGATGGCCGGCACGGCCTGCGCGATCTCGGTGGCGTCGCACGGGTCGACGATGGCCAGGTTCGGCATGCCGCGGAAGATCGCCAGGTCCTCGGTCGCCTGGTGGCTCGGTCCGTAGCCGGTGGTCAGGCCCGGCAGGGCGCAGACGATCTTCACCGGCAGGTTCTCCTCCGCGATGGCCATGCAGATGAAGTCGTAGGCGCGGCGCGAGGCGAAGACGGCGTAGGTGGTGGCGAAGGCCGTGAACCCTTCGCGTGCCAGCCCGGCCGCGGCAGAGATCATCACCTGCTCGGCCATGCCCATCTGATAGAAGCGGTCGGGAAAGGCTTTGGCGAAGACATGCAGGTCGGTGTACTTCGCCAGGTCCGCCGAGAGCCCGACGATGTCGGCGCGCTCTTTCGCCAGCTCGATCAAGCTGTTGCCGAAGGGGGCTTCGACCGTGTCGCGGCCCTCCGCGTCCAGCGACGCGATCATGGCCGAGGTGGTGAGCCGTTGCCCGTCGGCCGTGACCGGCACCGAGCGGGCCGTGTATTTGGACTGGCGTCGCGTGAGGGTCGTGGTCATGCCGGCTTGTCCGCATCCAGGATGCCGCGCGCCTTGGCCCATTCCTCGGGCTCGACGCGCACGAAATGGGTGATCTCCCGGTCCTCGAGGAACGGGACGCCCTTGCACATCTTCGTCTGGCAGATGATCGCCCTGGGCCGGGGCTCGGCATGCGTCCGCGCGGCGTCGAACGCCGCCACCAGGGCCGGGATGTCGTTGCCGTCGACGCGCTGCGCGAACCAGCCGAAGGCCGCCCATTTCTCCTCGATGGGCTCGGCGCAGAGCGCCGCGGTGGACTTGCCGTCCGCCTGCTGGTCGTTGAAGTCGACGATGGCGATCAGGTTGTCCAGCTTGTGCTGCACCGCCGACATGACCGCCTCCCAGGTCGAGCCTTCGCCGAGCTCGCCGTCCGACAAGAGGTTGTAGACGAAGGCCGGGTTCCGCTTGCGCTTCAGGCCGAGGCACATGCCGACGGCGATGCCCAGCCCGTGGCCGAGCGAGCCGCCGGTGATCTCCATGCCCGGGCTGTAGGCGGCCATGCCCGACATCGGCATGCGGCTGCCGTCCATGCCGTAGGTCTCGATCTCGTCCTCGGGCAGCACGCCCGCCTCGATCAGCGCCGCATAGAGCGCGATGGCGTAATGTCCGATGGAGAGCAGGAAGCGGTCGCGGCCCTCCCATTCCGGGTCCTGGGCGCGATAGGCGAGGGCGTGGAAATAGGACACCGCCAGGACGTCCGCGATGCCCAGCGCCTGGCCGATATAGCCCTGCCCCTGGACCTCGCCCATCAGCAATGCGTTGCGCCGGATCTGCCACGCGCGCATGGCCAGGCTCGTGTTCGAGCCGTCGTTGACGGATCGGGTGTCCAAGGCGCACCTCCCCAGATGCGATGCGTTCGTCGGTTTATGGGTCTTTGGCGTGGGCTGGCCCGCGCATGCCGAGATGCTCGCCCAACGCGGGACGGCCTGGCAATCTAGAAATCTTAAAATTTTATTTAGATTTTCTTGAAGATGGCTGAGCGTGGCGACCATCTCGAATTCGCCGATCCCGGCGTCAGCCGGGTCGACATCCGCGACCCGGTGTGAACAATCTCAAGCAAGGGCGCGAGAAACAGAGTGATAGCTGACTGATCGCCGGGAGGCGTATCTCAATGGCCCCGATATCCGACATCTTTGAGATTCAGGACATCGATCGTGACATTTTGGAGCGGGAAAGGGATCGAGCGCTCGGCTTTTTGGAGTGTGAGATACCGGATCTGCACCTGATGGAGGTTGGGAGCACCGCGGTAGAGGGGCTTATCGGCAAGTGCGATATCGATCTGGTCGCCAGCGTGCCAATTGACGATTTCGACCGCTTCAGAAAAGCCCTTGATGGCGTGCTTTCTCGAGACCCGAACCAGCTTTCGAGCGATCAATATCAAGCATACATCTTTCCATCCGATCTGGACGTCAAGATTCAACTCACCATTAAGGGTGGTCCGTATGATAAATTTGAGGAATTTTTGAATGCGTTGAAGGAGGACCCAAAACGCGTTAGCGCTTATAACGATCTAAAGCTAAAGTGGAATGGGAGGCCCATGGAGGATTATAGAAGGGTCAAAGCGGAATTCATTGAGCTTGTGTTGTCGAGTCGCGCGAGCTGATATCGGCAATTGACCTGTTGACAGAAGAAATCGGCCCCCTCTGCCGGCGACTGTTTTGCCCCATGGGTTGCCGCTCTCGATTGGTCGAAAAGCGGACATTAGCTGGATAATGGAGGTTCAGACGCACGCTTTGAGAGTGGCTATCGCCTCAGCCTGGGCGTCCTGTTTCAGATCAGCGAAGTTTGGTCTCACATTTAGGTCCGCCAAGACCTTCCGCACAAATTCCGCGTCGTACCGCTCCGTCACAGACAAAGCCAATGCCGTTTTGTCCAAAAAATCCGAGAGAGCCTCTATCAGGTACTCCTTGCCTGATGTGCGAGCGACAGCCGCAAGGTCGAACATATCGCGCGGCTGAAACATTGATCCTCGGTAGACGACCTTTTTCGCTATAATCTCGGCAGGTGTCTCCAGTTCGACGTTTCGCCCTCTAATGTCTTTGCTCTCGCTCGGTTTTTCCACCAGCATGCCGCTGCAGATCACGTCAATCTCGCCGATACCATCAAACACGATCTTGAGCGTCTTCGTGCCGTCGAAGTGGCAACTGCTGGGCTCGATGGGGAGGTTTGAAGTCTTGCGTCTCCGGGTTAAGAAGCGGCAAGATCTGCGGGTCGTCGATGAACAGATCGATGTCATGGCTTTCACGGTGTTCGATCTGGAGCATCAACGCCGTGCCCCCACCAAATGTCCAACTGTCAACGACCAGAGCCTCGCGGTTACTCTGGTCGATGATCGACATGGCGATATCGAACAGTTCGGCCCAGCGGCTGGGAGTTGGATTGTTCAAAGGAAGGGATAAGCAGCAAGAGCGATAGGATAAGGCACCTTGCCTGCAATGTGTTGCGCTACCGTCTTCGTACCTTTCTCGCTAACGCCCATTTCTTTGATGAAAGCCAACTGGTCTTCAGGCTTTACTTCTGTATAAAACGCAAACGTCGGACCAAAGGCTTTTTGCATTTCTCTGAGATCGGAAATACAGGCAGCGAGTTGGCACGCTGAAAGACTCGCGCCATATGGCGCGTTCACTGTGCTCAGAACTTTGGACGAGAGAGGCGTCATAGCTGCTACCTTCTATTTAACTTTCTCTAATATATGTATTTTCCTAACAGGGCAATAAAGGCCCGCGATTTCTATAGTCACCGTAATTGCGATGCCTGCGGCCACGCATACCCCATCCACTGTGTTTCTCGATAGCTGACTGAAGCCATCGGCTGGCCCTAACCTCTATATGGCACAAAGCAACGATGGTAGAGGCCGTTGGCTACGTTCACTACCGGGGCAAATTTAGACTTTGGACGTGAAATGCAACCGAACTATGCGTCCGGGTCGGAGGCTGCAGCCAAAGTCTCACTCTGACCTCACCCCCAAGGCCCGCGCCTGCGCTCCACCTCGAACGGCCGCGAGCGCGCCCGCTGCAGGAGCGGCACGCCCGCCTGCTTGAAGAAAGGCACCAGCGCCATGCCGGCGACGAAGCCGCCCACATGGGCCCAGAAGGCGACGCCGGGCTGGCCGGCAGGGGTGGCCGCCGCGCTGAAGAGCTGGCCCGCGAACCAGAAGCCCAGCACCAGCAGCGCCGGCACGTGGATGAGCGTGATGAACACGATCAGGATCAGGAGCACGCGCACCGTGGCAAAGGGGTGCAGCAGCAGATAGGCGCCGAGCACGCCGGAGATGGCGCCGCTGGCGCCCACCATGGGGATCTTCGAGCCCGGCGCGAGCAGGCCTTGGGTCAGCGCCGCCGCCACGCCGCAGAGCAGGTAGAAGACGAGGTAGCGGCCATGGCCCATGGATTCCTCGACATTGTCGCCGAAGATCCAGAGATAGAGCATGTTGCCGCCGAGATGCAGCCAGCCGCCATGCATGAACATGGAGGTGACGACCGTCAGGAACGGCGGGATATGGGCCAGGTCCTCCGGCAGCCGCGCCAGGCCGAAGACCCGCGCCGGGATCATGCCGTAGCTGAGCGCCGCCAGATGTCCCTCCCTTGTGCCGAGCGAGAACTGCCAGATGAAGACGACCACGCACAGCCCGATCAGCGTCCAGGTGACCACCGGCGTGATGCGGGTCGGGTTGTCGTCGGAGATCGGGAACATCGCGCCGGACCCTGACATGGGCGGCCGCGGAAGGGAAGGCAGCGCGTGCCTTTCCGGCCCGCCCCCAACGCCCCGACACGCTCGTCATTCCTGCGAAAGCAGAGGGGGCCTTGCCTCTCTAATCGGCGGCGCGGCGTGGAATTCGCTCAGGATGCCTGGGCATCCAAAGTCGGCAGCACAGCCTTCCGGTCTGCCGTTTTGACCCCGATCAGTGCTGGCCGAATGCAGCCAGCCAAGATATGCCGCTTGGGCGGCCCCGATTCCATTGGGGCGAAGCTTCAGGAGAGACCGGTTGCACAATTCGGAAATCTTGTACGACGTGCTGATCTTTCTGGTCGCCGCCGTCGTGGTGGTGCCGGCGTTCCGGCGCCTGCGGACCAGCCCCGTTCTGGGCTACCTTGCCGCGGGCATGCTGGTGGGGCCGCACGGGCTGGCGGTCATCAGGGACTCGGAGTCCGCGCACACCCTGGCGGAGTTCGGCGTCGTCTTCCTTCTGTTCATGATCGGGCTGGAGCTCTCGGTGGAGCGCCTGCGCGCGCTGGGCCGGTACGTCTTCGGGCTCGGCGCCCTGCAGGTCGGCATCACGGGCTGTCTGATCGCCGGCATCGCCTTGGCCTTCGGCACCACGCGGGAGGCGGCCATCGTCATCGGTGGCGGCCTGGCGCTGTCGTCCACCGCCTTTGCGCTTCAGCTTCTGATCGAGCGGGGCGAGCGCGCCACCTCCTATGGCATCGTCTCGTTCGCCATCCTGCTCTTCCAGGACCTGGCCATCGTCCCCCTCCTGTTGCTGGTGACCCTGCTCGGCGAGGGAGAGGGATCGTTCCTCTCGACCATGGGGCTGGCGGTGGTGAAGGCGACGGTGGCGCTGGTTCTGGTCATCGGCGTCGGGCGCCTGCTCCTGCGGCCCGTCTACCGCATCGTGGCGGAGACGCGCAGCTCCGAGCTTTTCGTGGCGACCACGCTGCTCGTGGTTCTGGGGACCGGCTGGCTGATGTCGCTCGTCGGCATGTCGATGGTCATGGGCGCGTTCCTGGCGGGGCTTCTCCTGTCCGAGACCGAGTACCGGCATCAGGTCGAGGCGGACATCCGGCCGTTCCGCGGCATCCTCCTCGGCCTGTTCTTCGTGACGGTCGGCATGTCCATCGACATCACCCTGATCTGGCGTGAGCTGCCCACGGTCACGCTGATCGTCGTGGCCCTGATGGTCGGCAAGAGCCTCGTGACCGCCGGGCTCTGCCGGGCCTTCGGGCTGTCCGTCGGGGACTCGGTGCGATCCGGGCTGATCCTTTCCCAGGGCGGCGAGTTCGGGTTCATCCTGTTTCTGACCGCCAGCGCGCTCGGCCTGCTCGAGACCGCGACCACGCAGATCCTGCTCGCCAGCATCACCCTGACCATGGCCGCGACCCCGGCCATGGCCTATGCGGGAGCTCGGTTCGCCGCGTTCTGGGCGAAACGTGACAAAGCCTCGGTCGCAGGCGTCGAGCACATCGGCGAGGAGCACACCGACCACGTCCTGATCGCGGGCTTCGGCCGCGTCGGTCAGACCGTTGCCAAGGTCCTCTCGACCGGTTGCATCCCCTATGTGGCGCTCGATCTGGACACCCCGCGGATCGCGGCCTGCCGCGCCAAAGGCATGCCCGTCTTCTTCGGCGATGCCAGTCAGATCGAGGTCCTGAATGCCGCGGGCGCCGGCCGGGCGAAGGGTGCGATCATCACGCTCGACGACCCGGCGACGGCGGTCAGCATCGTGGCCGCGCTGCGCGAGTTCTTTCCGGACCTGCCGGTCTTCGTCCGGGCGCGGGATCTGCCCCACGGGCGCGATCTGGAAGCGGAGGGGGCGACGGAGGCCGTCCCGGAGACGCTGGAGGCGAGCCTTCAGCTCGGGGCCATTGCGGTGACCGCCATGGGCGCAAGCTCCGGCGAGGTTGCCGGCATCATCGAGGAGCTGCGCGAGGACGATTACGCGACCCTGCGCGACACCGTCCACGGCTGAGCCACAGGCCCTGGTCCAGCCGTCTCAAGCCTGCGCGGGGCAGGTGCGGAAGCCGGCCATGACGTCGCGGCGGTCGGGCGTGAAGAAGTTGCGGTAGCGGCCCGTGATCATGCGCCCGCGCGTGGCCCAGGCGCCGCCGCGCAGCACCTTGGTCGTGTCGAACACGGGCTTGGAGTAGTCCTTGTAGGCGTCGGGCGCGAAGCCGGGGTAGGGGGCGAAGGTGGTCGCGGTCCATTCCCAGACATTGCCGAGCATCTGGCGGCAGCCGAAGGCGCTGTCGCCGGCGGGCAGCGCCGCCACGTCGATGCAGCCGAGCGCCCGGCCGTCCAGGTTGGCGTGGGCCGCCTCGGGCCGCTCGTCGCCCCAGGGATAGCTGCGCTTGCGCGCCGCGAGCCCGCCGCCGGGGGCCGGCTCGCAGAGTGCCGCCGCGTCCCACTCCGCCTCGCTCGGCAGCCGCCGTCCGGCCCAGGCGCAATAGGCGTTGGCCTCGTGCCAGCTGACATGGACGATCGGGCGGTGCGGGGGCAGGTCCACGACCGTGTCGAAGCGCCGGAGGCCCCAGTCGCCTTCGCCCGAGCGCACCCAGTAGACCGGGTGCTCGGCGCCTTCCGTCTCGCGCCAGGCCCAGCCCGCGTCGCTCCAGAGCGCGCGTCGGCCGTAGCCGCCGTCGTCGACGAAGGCGGCGAACGCCGCGTTGGTCACGGGCGCCTTGGCGATCTCGAAGGGCTCGACGGTAACGGGGTGCGCCCACTTCTCGTTGTCGAAGACCAGCGGCGCGTCCTTCTCCGTGCCGAGCCGGATCTCGCCGCCGGGGACCGCGGCGTCGCCCGGCAGCGCGCCGGCATCGGCGTCCTCAGGGAGCGCGGCGTTGGCGAAGCGCGGCTCCGGGTAGCCCAGGGTCTGGCGGGTATAGGTGTAGGCCTCGGTGTGCATGTCCTCGTGGAAGACGGCGAACTGGTAGATGTAGCTGTCCTGCTCGCTCGCCATGCCCTCCGGCAGCCGGTCGAGGCAGGCGTCGAGGACGTTCGCCATGTAGCCGAGCGTCTCGTCCATGCCGAGCAGCGGCAGGTCCCAGCGGGTGTCGTGGGCGATGGCGATGGAATCGTAGATGGCGTCCCCCGGCGGATGGATCGGGGCGTGGCCGTAGAGATCGCGCAGGATGAACTTCTCGTGGAACCAGGCCACGTGGCCGATCTCCCAGCGCAGGGGATTGACGATCTTCAGCTTCGGTCCCATGACCTGATCGTCGTCGAGCCCGGCCACCAGCTCCAGCGTCCGCGCGCGGGCGTCGCGCATGATGGTCTTCAGGTAATCTGCGCTCACGGGCTCCGTCATCGGGCCGGCCTCCGAGGGTTGGGCATGAACATTATCTTAGTCACCCCGGCCAGAAAAAGCGCCCGCGCCGGCAACCGCACCACCGCCATGCGCTGGGCGCGCCGGCTACGGGAGCTCGGGCACCGGGCGAGGGTGCAGTTCGTATGGGACGGCACGGGCGCGGATCTGATGATCGCGCTGCACGCCTGGCGCAGCGCCGATTCCATCCAGCGCTTCCGCGCCCGCTTCCCGGACCGTCCGCTGGTGGTGGCGCTCACCGGCACCGACATCTACCGCTTCCAGAAGAGCCACCGCGAGGAGACGCTGCGCTCCATGGAGCTGGCCGACGCGCTCGCCGGCCTGCACGACCTGGTGCGCGAGGCGATCCCGAAGAGGTTCGCAAAGCGGCTGCACGTCATCCATCAGTCGGCGCCGCCGCTCGCCCAGCCGCGCCAGCCGACGCAGCGCCGCTTCGACATCTGCGTGCTGGGCCATCTGCGCGACGAGAAGGACTCGCTGCGCACGGCTTACGCGATCCGCGACCTGCCCGCCGCCTCGCGCATCCGCCTGCTGCATTTCGGCAAGGCCCATACCGAGCGATGGGCGCGCAAGGCCGAGGCCGAGATGACGCGCAACCCGCGCTACCTGTGGAAGGGCGAGGTGACCGGCTGGCGCGTGCGCCGCGAGTTCCGGAAGACGCATCTGATGGTGCTGAGCTCGGTAATGGAGGGCGGGGCCAATGTGATCTCGGAGGCGGTGGTGGCCGGCGTGCCGATCGTCGCGTCGGAGATTCATGGGACGATTGGCCTGCTGGGACGGGACTTTAGCGGCTATTTTCCGGCGAAGGACACGAAGGCGCTCAGGGCGCTCCTGCTCAGGGCCGAGCGCGATCCGGACTTCGTCGCGGAGCTCAAGGCGCAGGGGGAGGCGCGACGGTATCTTTTTACCGTCGAGCGGGAGCGGGCGGCCTGGGCCAAGGTGCTGACGGCGGTCACGGGCGGATCGTGATGGGCTCGAGGCGGTTGCTCAGGGGCAGCACGGTGCCGATGACGGCGGCGCGGTCGTAGCCCAGACCGCGCAAGGCATCGACGCAGTCGACGGCGCGCTCCTTGGGCACGCTGGCCATCAGGCCGCCGGCGGTCTGCGGGTCGAAGAGCAGCGGGGTGCGCGGGTCCTCCGCCGTCGCGGCGCCGTTGCGGATGGCGCGGCGCAGGCGCAGGTTTTGCGGCTGCAGCGACGAGAAGATGCCCTCGGCCACTGTCTCCAGCGCCCCGTCGAGCAGCGGCACGGCCGCCAGGTCCAGCTCCACGTCGACGCCCGAGGGCTTGGTCATCTCCACCAGATGGCCGAGCACGCCGAAGCCGGTGACATCCGTGCA
>JAKSBI010000803.1 GCA_022361215.1 Hyphomicrobiales bacterium
CGCACGATGAGCGCAAGCACCGCGACCAGCGGCACCACGAGCGGCGCCAGCAGCAGAACGCAAAGGAGATCGAAGGCTCGCTTCATGCCATCACGCTGTATCCGCGCCGGCGCGGGCGCCGGTCAGAGCGCCACGCTCATGCCGCCGTCGACGGTCAGGCCGGAGCCTGTAATGTAGGCCGAGTCGTCCGAGGCCAGAAAGAGCGCGGCCTTGGCGATGTCCTCGGGCTCGCCGAACCGGCCCATGGGCGTCTGCATCAGCAGCGCCTTGCGGATCGCCGGGTTGCGCAGCACGCGGTCGGTCAGCGCCGTCTCCACATAGCCCGGGCAGAGATAATTTACCCTCACGCCGTAGGCCGCATATTCCACCGCCATGCTGCGCGACAGGCCGGCCACGGCCGCCTTGGACGTCGAATAGGGCGAGAGCTGCCGAATGTGCCGGCGCTCCATGATCGAAGAGAGGTTGACGATGGAGGCGCTGCCCGCCTTCCGGAGGAGCGGCAAGGCGTCGCGCGAGCAGCGCACCACGGCCGTCACGTTGACGTCCATGACCGCGTGCCACTCCTCATCGCTCAGATGCCGGAAATCGCCCCGCCGGGTGACGCCGGCATTGTTGACGAGAACGTCGAGACGGCCGAAGGCCGTGTCGATGGCGGCGAGCGCCCGGTCCACATCGTCCTGAACGGTGACGTCCGCCTGCAGCGCCGTAGCGCCGCCGCCCTCGCCCGCCAGTGCCGCCGCGGTCTCGGACGCCTCATCGCCGTCGATGTCCGCGACGAACACATGGGCGCCCTCGCGCACGAACAGCGCTGCGATGGCCCGGCCCAGACCGGCCCCGGCGCCCGTCACGAGCGCGATCTTGTTGTCCAGTCGCCCCATACCCAACGATCCGGTTAAACGATTGAGCGGCCCGCCAATCGGCGTTCCCTTCTATGCGGTCGGGCGCACGATGGCTATAGGCGTCGCCCGCTGCGGTTGAAGCAGGCGCCCCGCGCGCGCCCTACTCCGCCGCCTCGGCCTGGGGCGGCGTCCATTTCTCGCGCATGGTCACCAGCTCCTCCGCCGCGCTCGGATGCAGCGCCATGGTGGCGTCGAGATCCGCCTTGGTCGCACCCATGCGGATGGCCACGGCGAGCGCCTGCACGATCTCGGCGGCGTCTGGCCCGAGGATGTGGCAGCCGAGCACCCGGCCGGACTCGCCGTCCACGATCAGCTTCATCAGCATCATCTCGTCGCGGCCGGACAGCGTGTGCTTCATGGGCCGGAACCGGCTCTTGTAGATATCGACCTGGCGGAACTTCTCGCGCGCGTCCGCCTCCGCGATCCCGACCGTGCCGATCTCGGGCTCCGAGAACACGGCCGTCGGGATCGCATCGTGATCGACGGGCGTCGGCCGGTCGTTGAAGACGGTCTCAGCGAAGGCCGCGCCCTCGTGGATCGCCACCGGCGTCAGGTTGACCCGGTCGGTCACGTCGCCGACCGCATAGATGTTGTCAACGGAGCTCTTGGAATAGTCGTCGACCACCACATGGCCGTTCCAGCCGAGATCGACGCCGGCCGCCTCGAGGCCGAGATCCCGCGTGTACGGCACGCGGCCCGTGGCGTACATGACCAGATCCGTGTGCAGGCGGTCGCCGTCCTTGCAGGCGATCCGATAGCTGCCGTCGTCCTCTTTCGCGATCTCGGCGACGTCGGCGTTGACGCGCACGTCGACGCCGCGCTTGCGCATCTCCTCGGCGAGCCCGTCGCGCAGGTCGTCGTCGAAGCCGCGCAGGATCTGCGGCCCGCGATAGAGCAGCGTCACGTCGACGCCGAGCCCTTCGAAGAGCCCGGCGAACTCGACCGCGATATAGCCGCCGCCGACCACCACGAGCCGCTCCGGCAGCGCCTCCAGATGGAAGGCCTCGTTCGAGGTGATGGCGTGCTCGGCGCCGGGCACGTCGGGCACGAAGGGCCGCGCACCCGTCGCCACCAGGATGGTGCGGGCGCGCACGGTCCGGTCCTCGTTCACCAGGCGCACGGTGTTGCGGTCCTCGAGGACGGCCCGATCCTGGATCGTCTCGACGCCGGCGCGCTCCAGGTTGCGGGCATAGATGCCGCTCAGCCGGTCGATCTCGCGGTCCTTGTTGGCGACCAGCGTGGACCAGTCGAAGGACTTGTCCGTCACGCTCCAGCCAAAGCCCGCGGCATCGTCGATGGCCTCCCCCAGCCGGCTCGCATAGACGAACAGCTTCTTCGGGACGCAGCCGCGGATCACGCAGGTGCCGCCGATGCGATACTCCTCCGCCACCGCCGTCTTGGCGCCGTAGCCGGCGCTCATGCGTGCGGCCCGGACGCCGCCCGAGCCCGCCCCGATGACGAAGAGATCGAAGTCGTAGGCGCTCATGATCGGTCCTCTCTGATTGCAGCCCTGTCCCGGCGAGATTTCGATGGCGACACAGCGGACTCCGCCCGCCTTGTCAAGATGCCCGTCGGCATCGGCTGTTTTTCCCCGCCCGGCGCGACGGTCTCGCAAACCGAGGACCGAGCGGCCATTATAAGCGCCCACCCCACGGCCCGCCGCCGCCAAGGCCCGCCCAGGAAAGGACCCCATGCAAGCCACGAGCAGCCCCGGCCCGCGCCGCAACGTCACCGTCATCGGCGCCGGCATCGTCGGCATGGCCTCGGCCATTCACCTGCAGCGCGACGGTCACGACGTCACGGTCGTGGATCGCCTGCCGCCCGGCGAGGGCACGTCCTTCGGCAATGCGGGCATCATGACGCCCAGCGCCTTCGTGCCCGTCACAACGCCCGGCTTCCTGCGCAAGGTGCCGAAAATGCTGTTCGACCCCATGGGGCCGCTGTCGCTGCGCTGGAGCTATCTGCCGCGGGCGCTGCCATGGCTGCTCTCCTATGTCGGCAATGCCACGCCGGAGAAGGTCGAGACCACCGCCACGGCGCTCTCCGGCCTGACCAGCGGATCGGTGCAGGAGCACCAGGCGCTCGCCAGGGGCACGGGCGCGGAGCCCTTCCTGCACCCGGCGACCTACGCCTATGTCTACAAGGACGAGGCCCAGTTCGAGCGCGAGAGCTACACCTGGGGCCTGCGCCGCAGACACGGCGCCAAGATGACGCTGCTGCGCGGACCCGAGGTCCGGGAGATGGAGCCGGCGGTGGCGCCCGACTACACCTTCGCCGTCGCATTGCACGACCACGGCTATGTCAGCGACCCCTCCCGGCTGGTGAAGGCGCTGGCCGAGCAGCTCGAGCGGGCCGGCGGACGCGTGCTGCGGCGGGAGGTGCGCGACATCGAGATCGGGCCGGCGGGCCCCACGCGCCTTCTGACCGACGCGGACCCGCTCGACCTCGACCTGTTGATCGTCGCGGCCGGCGCCTGGTCCGGCGCGCTGACGAAGCGCCTCGGCAACCCGGTCCCGCTCGAGTCCGAGCGCGGCTATCACGTGGTGCTGACCGACCCGGGCATCGCGCCCCGCGTCGCCATCATGTCGAGCACCGGCAAGTTCGTCGCCACGCCCATGGACATGGGGCTGCGGGTGGCCGGGCTGGTCGAGTTCGGCGGCCTCGAGGGCGCGCCGAACTTCAAGCGCGCCCGCACGCTGCTCAAGCATGTGAAGCTGCTCTATCCGGACGCCAACACCGAGAGCTTCACCGAATGGATGGGGCACCGCCCCGCCCTGCCCGACAGCCTGCCGGTGATCGGCCGCTCACCGCATTTCGAGAACGTCTACTTCGCCTTCGGGCACCAGCATATCGGCCTCGCCACAGGCCCCAAGACCGGACGCCTGATCGCCGATCTGGTGGCCGGGCGCCGGCCGAACATCGACATCTCCGCCTTCGGGATCGAAAGGTTCAGCGCCTAGATCCTGCCCTTGGCAGGCAATCGTGCCAGATTAAGCCGCAAGGCCCTAAATCTTGTGGCCGCGCCGGCGCATCTCGTTCCGCACCTTGGCGCGCAGCTCGCCCGCGATGATCTCGCCCCATTTGCGGCCGATGCGCACGCCCTCGGACGTGAGCTTCGGCAGGTTGCTCACGAACTTTCGCCCGACGTCGGAGCGGTAGAAGTCGGCGATGGTCTTCAGCTCGGAGACGGTGAACAAGCGGGCATAGGTCTCCGCAATCTCCGATATCATCGCGTCCTTGCGGTCGGCGAAGCCCGCCAGCATGGCGTCGAACACCTCGGTCAGGGGCTTCTCCAGCTTCGGGTTGGTGCGGATCATGGCATCGCGCATCGTGTTGGCGATGAGGGGGATGATCCGGTCGAACTGCTTGGCGCCGTCCGTGGCCGCGATCATGTCGCGGGCCGCCGCCAGGCGCTCGGCGTCGGGCTCGGCGGCCGACGCGGCACCGGCGCCCTGTCCCATAAGCGCGAGAAGCAGGACGACTGCGAGTGTCCGGCTGATCCTTGTCATTGTCCTGCTCCTTTTACTGAACGCTTCGGCGCAAGCTGCTGATAAAGGGAAATTTCAACCCTAAGGTTTCCCCAGGATCTCGACCCCGTCGGGCCCGGCGACGACGGCCGCCGTGGCGATGTCGATGAAAAGCCCATGCTCGACCACGCCGGGCACCGATGCAAGCGCATCGGCCAGGGCCTCGGGCTCGGGTATGGGGTCGAAGGAACAGTCGAAGATGTGGTTCGCACCGTCGGTGACGAAGGGGTCGCCGTAGCGGTTCTCGCGCAGCCGGATATCGCCGCCGCAGCTCGCCCGGCGCGCGCGCAGCTCCAAGAGCGCCCGCGTGGCGCGCAGGCCGAACCGCTCCACCTCGACCGGCAGCGGAAACCGCCCCAACGCCTCGACGCGCTTGCTGGCATCGGCGATCACGATCATGCGGTCGGAGGCGCAGGCGACGATCTTCTCGCGCAGCAGCGCGCCGCCGCCGCCCTTGATCAGGCGCAGCGCATCGTCGAGCTCGTCGGCGCCGTCGACCGTGAGGTCGAGATGGGGCGTCTCGTCCAGGGTCGTCAGCGGGATGCCGAGGCCCTCGGCCTGGGCGCGCGTGCCTTCCGAGGTCGGCACGCAGAGCACGTCGAGGCCCTCCTTCACCCTGGCGCCCACCAGGTCCACGAACTTGGCCGCCGTCGAGCCGGTGCCGAGCCCGAGCTTCATGCCCGGCTCCACATAGTCGAGGGCGCGCTCCGCCGCCCGCAGCTTCTGCGTATCGGTGTCCACGCTCTGTCCTTCCTGGCGCGGCGTGCCACAGCGACGCCGCGTTAGCGTTGATGGATGATGCCCGCCGATCGGGGCTCGACCTTTTCCGGAGGATAGGGATACTGCCGCCATCACCCCTCTGGCAACCGGAACCCCATGAACGATTCGCATTTGAACGGCGCCACGGTCGTGTTCGACCTGGACGGCACCCTGATCGATACGGCCCCGGACCTGATCCACGCCGTCAACCACGCCCTCGCCATCGCCGGCTACGATGCCGTGCCGCCCTCTGCCGTGCGTCCCTTCATCGCCTTCGGCGGACGGCGCATGCTGGAGGAGAGCATCCGCGTCTCGGGCCTGCACCCGGACGCGGAGCAGGTCGAGGACCTGTTCCAGCACTTTACGGATCACTATGCGGCCAACATCGCCGTCGACAGCCGGCCCTATCCGGGCCTGCTGGACGCGCTCGATCATCTGGGCGCGAAAGGCGCCAGGATGGGCGTCTGCACCAACAAGCGGGAGAGCCTGTCGCGCCAGCTGCTGGCCGCCCTCGGCATGGACCACTATTTCGGCGCCATCGTCGGACGCGACACGCTGAGCGTCTACAAGCCGCATCCGGGCCACCTCACGACCACGATCGAGCGCGTCGGCGGTCGCGTCGAGCGCGCCGTCATGATCGGCGACAGCACCATCGACACCACGGCCGCCAAGGCCGCGGGCGTGCCCGCGATCGCGGTCAGCTTCGGCTATCCGGACCAGCCGATCGAGGCGCTCGGCGGCGATGTGCTGATCCACGGCTACGGCGAGCTGCTGCCGGAGCTGAAACGGCTGCTTGATCAGAGATCGCATTAACCGAGATCAAAGCGCTCCGCCCGTCTTTGGCCACCTTGATTGCTATCATGGCACGAATTGTGGCCGAACCGGCCCGGAACGGCCGGGCCGCGGTCGATTTGCCAACGAAGGACCTTGCACGTGATCAAGAACTGCATGCTCAGCCTGGCCCTGGCGTTTTCCCTGTTCGCGAGCTTGCCCGCGCCCGAGGCCCGGGCCGCTTCCGGCTCGCAGATCGATGCCGAGGTGAACGACACCCTGCGGCGCTTCTTCAGCGAGGTCGGGGCGGGCCGCGCCCTGGCCGACAAGGCGGTGGCCATGCTGGTGTTCCCGAATGTGGTGAAGGCCGGCTTCGGGATCGGCGGCGAATACGGCGAAGGCGCGCTCAGGCGGCGCGGCCGCAGCATCGCCTACTACAATCTGGTATCCGCCTCGGTCGGCTTTCAGATCGGCGTGCAGGCGCGCTCGATCATTCTGATGTTCATGACCGAGCGGGGGCTGAACAGCTTCTACCGCAGCGACGGCTGGGAGGTCGGCGTCGACGGCTCCGTGGCGCTCATCACCCTCGGCGTCGGCGGCACCGTCGACACCCACAACATCCGTCACCCCATTGTCGGCTTCGTCTTCGACTCGCGCGGGCTGATGTACAATCTGACGCTGGAAGGCTCCAAGATCACCCGCATTCGGCGCTGACCGTCGGCCGACCTCATTTAATGACGCCGAGCTGCTCGAAAGCGCCGTTCGTCCA
>JAKSBI010000895.1 GCA_022361215.1 Hyphomicrobiales bacterium
ACAACCCCGTCCGCATGACACCCCGAGACCGATGGTAGACTTATCGCCTCACGACACGGGTCCTCAACAGCTCGTGAGCTGGCCACCCGGGAACCGGTCCTGGGCGAGGGCGCCCGCGCAGGCCCGAGCGAAGCGAGGAATAGCCGTGAGCGAAAAAAACGGCCCCAAGACCAACCCCGTCCGCATGGCACCCCGAGACCGATGCTAGAATCATCCCCTCGCGACACGGGTCCTCAACAGCTCGTGAGTCCGCAACGCGGGAACCGGTCCTGGGCGAGGGCGCCCGCGCAGGCCCGAGCGAAGCGAGGAACAGCCGTGAGCGACTAAGACACAACACACCCACACCCTAGCCACCGTTTCACGTTGTCTGCCTCGGCCCAAGCGCTATAACGAGCACTGACAGTTCAGAGTCCACGCCATGCCCAAGAACATGATCGACGCCGCCGGAGCCCTGACGGCCCACGACCAGGCCAAGGTGCTGTCCGAGGCGCTGCCCTATATGCAGCGCTACGACAAGCAGACCGTGGTGGTGAAATATGGCGGCCATGCCATGGGCGACGCTTCGCTCGCGGAAGGCTTCGCCAAGGACATCGTGCTGCTGAAGCAGTCGGGGGTGAACCCGGTTGTCGTGCATGGCGGCGGGCCGCAGATCGGCGCCCTGCTCGAGCGCCTGAACATCAAGAGCGAGTTCGCCGAGGGCCTGCGCGTCACCGACCGGGAGACGGTGGACGTGGTCGAGATGGTGCTGGCCGGCTCCATCAACAAGCGTATCGTCTGCGAGATCAACCGGCAGGGCGGCCGCGCCGTCGGTATCTCCGGCAAGGACGGCCGGCTGATGATCGCCTGCAAGCACGAGCGCCGGGTCACCGACCCGGTCTCCAATGTCGAGAAGGTCATCGACCTCGGCTATGTGGGCGAGCCCGAGCTGGTCAACCCGCACATCGTCAACGAGCTGACCAAGTCCGACCTGATCCCGGTGGTCGCGCCCGTGGGCGCCAACTGGGCCGGCGAGACGCTGAACATCAACGCCGACACCTTCGCGGGCGCCCTGGCGACGGCGCTCCAGGCCAAGCGCCTGCTGCTCCTGACCGACGTCGAGGGCGTGCTCGACAAGGAGGGCGCGCTGATCCCGCAGCTCACGACGGCGGAAGCGCGACGGTTGATCGCGGACGGCACCATCGCCGGCGGCATGATCCCGAAGATCGAGAGCTGCCTGGGCGTTGTCGAGTCCGGCGTCGAGGCCGTGGTGATCCTCGACGGGCGCGTGCCCCACGCGGTGCTGCTGGAGCTCTTCACCGATCATGGCGTCGGCACGCTGATCGAGCGGCCGGACGAGAGCGAGGGGTGAGCCTGCCCGCACCTCGTCATGGCCCATAGGCTCTATCACCACAAGCTCAAGAAATGCGTTCCTCTCCTCACCGAGGCGGAATTCAAATCAATCACGCCGCATTTGCAGAGCTATCTCAACGAGATGAGAAAATACAAGAGAACGCGAGGCTGGCCCGCCGAGGCGGCTCGCGCCTACCAGGATGCGGGAGAGAAAGCCATGGACGCTTATGAGGAGATCGCTGGCGAAAGGCTCGATCATCCGGAACAGCTCTTCACGGTTCGTCTGGCGCACTTCGGCAGGCTCTGTCCAGAGTGCGGGAAACCGTTCAGGACTCCGCACGCGAAGCTCTGCGCGGAGTGCGGTTACGCGCTGCCGGATGGCGAAGTTGCCGGTCCGATCTCCGAGACATAGCTTGACTGCGCGCCACGGAGGCTTATTGCTCGGGCGCACCCGTTTGCATCTGAGCGGACATCGGGAGGACCCGTGGAGCGCTTCGCACGCACCGACTGCTGGATCTTCGATCTGGACAACACGCTCTATCCGGCGGAGTGCAACCTGTTCCTGCAGGTGGACCAGCGCATGGGCGAGTTCATCGCCAGCTATCTGGACGTGCCGTTCATCGAGGCGCGGCGCCTGCAGAAGGACTATTACCGCAAGTTCGGGACCACGCTCTCCGGCCTGATGCAGTGCCACGGGCTCGATCCGGAGAAGTTTCTCGACTACGTGCACGACATCGACGTCTCCATGCTGCCCGACGGCTCCGTGCTCGGCGCGGCGCTGGACCGGCTGCCGGGGCGGAGATACATCTTCACCAACGGCTCGCGCGGCCACGCCGAGAACGTGGCCGGCGCCCTCGGCATTCTCGACCGCTTCGACGACGTCTTCGACATCGGCGCGGCGGGCTACGTGCCGAAGCCGGACCGGGACGCCTATCGGCGCTTCCTCGACGCCCATGGCGTCAAGGCCGAGAGCGCGGCCATGTTCGAGGACATGCCCCAGAACCTCGCCATGCCCCACGCCTTCGGCATGGTCACCGTGCTGGTGAAGGCGCGCAATTTCGACCATCCGGCCCAGCGCGGCATGGACGATTGGGAGGCCCCGCCCGACCACGTGCACCACATCACCGAGGACCTGACCGGCTTCCTTTCGGACGTGACCGAGATCCACTGGCCCGAGGACGCCGAACCGGCCGATTGACAGCGGCCGCTCCGATCCCCAAAAAGCACGCCTATGTAGATGATCGTACCCGCCCCTCTCCCCCTGCCCAACCACCCGATAGAGGTTACCCTTGGGGTGGTTGGGCAGGGGGAGAGGGGCGGATGAGTCCTTTCAAACCAAAAGCGCATTAGCGTCGCTTTCCGGGGGTTCCTTCCATGAGTCACGAACAGTTGCAGCAAGCCATCGACGATGCCTTCGAGCGTGCCAGCGATGTCACGCCCACGACCACGGGCGAGGTCCGCGACGCCGTCGAGGCCGCCCTCGACCTGCTCGACGCGGGCGAGGCGCGCGTGGCGGAGAAGGGCGCCGACGGCTGGACCGTCAACCAATGGCTGAAGAAGGC
>JAKSBI010000364.1 GCA_022361215.1 Hyphomicrobiales bacterium
CCAGGCGCGGGGATGATCATGGTTCGATTGCGGCGACCCGACCGCAATGCCGGTTGCCGCTAAAGCTCCAGCGCCTCGGCTGCGTCGCGGAGATGATCCGGCGCGTATCTCGCATAGATCCGAGTCGTGATGCGGCTGTCGTCGTGGCCGAGATAGTGGGCGATGTCGGCCATGGGCACGCCTGCCTCGGCCATCCAGACGGCGGCGGTGTGGCGCAGCACCTGGGGCGAGGCCTTGATGCCGGCGCGGCGGGCGGCGGCGGCCACGCCCTTCTTCACGGAGGCGACGCGGCGGCCGCCGAACTCGATGACGTGGGCCGTCAAGGCGCGTCTCCTGGCCGTCTCCAGCCCGGCGCGGAGCGTGTCGTGGATCGGGACCGAGCCAGGGTCCTGGCAGGGCTCGGCCTCCGAGGGCATGTCGAGGCGGATGCGGCCGCGTTTGAGATCGACGCGGTCCCAGGTGAGGTCGAGGATGGCTGCGGCCCGGCCCGCGGTGGCGAGGGCGATCCGGATGAAGAGCGCGATGTGCGGCGCGCCTGCGGCGGCGGTCAGGCACCGGGCCTCCTCGCGCGTCAGGTGGCGTGTGCGGCCGGCCGGCTTTCGCGGCACGTGGATGTAGGGCTTGGCGTCGAGCCAGTGCTGGCGGACGGCGAAGCCGAGCGCGGCGCGCAGAGAGGTGAGCTCGGTCCAGATGGTGCCGTCGCCGACGCCTTCGGCGCGGCGGGCCTCGATATAGGCGCGGCAATCGGCCTCGGCGATCTCGGCGGGTCGCAGGGCGCTGAAGCGGGAGCTGAGCGGCTTCCAGGCGGCGGCGAGCCGCTCGCCCGAGACGCCGTGCCGCCGGCGGTCGTCCTGATAGGCCTTGTAGATGGCGCCGCAGGTCAGGGGGCCTTCGGGGCTCGGGGCCTTGAAGGCGGCGATGAAGGCGCCGTATCGCGATTTGGCGGCTTCGGGATCGTCTGTGCCGAGCGAACGCCGCCGGCGCGTCCCCCCGGCGTCGGTCCAGACGACGCAGAAGTTTCCGCGGTGGCGCCCGAGCCGGTAGCCCTTCCTGGCCGGCATGCCCTTTCCCGTGCGAATCAGTCCGCCTTGCCGAGGCGGATCGCAAGGAGCTTGCCGGGGTTTCCCACAGCATGCAACTTCTACGCTAAGGCATTGATTTAATGGAAAAAATTATATATCGAGCTAAAGGTGCCGGCTCGCGGAACGGTCGCGCCGAATCGGAATTGCCGGTTCGGCCCGGTACCCGCGTACCAGTCTCCCGCTGCGAACCGATCTTCTAAGTCGTTGAAAAGAATGGTGGGCGGTACTGGACTTGAACCAGTGACCCCTGCGATGTGAACACAGTGCTCTACCAGCTGAGCTAACCGCCCTTCGGAACTCGTGAGTCCGATATAGCGAGCCCCCTTTCATCTCGTCAAGCGGGGCGGGACAGGCGGCGGTCCGCCGGGAGACGGCGGCGCACGGTCGGGACCGACCCTCCCCGGTCTCTGCCGGACGGTTTGAAAAGCCGCCACGCGCTGCACATCTATCCGAGAGCGCTCGGGGGCCGGCAGGCTTGTGCACGCGTGCAAAGAAGGGGAGGGAGGTTGATCATGCAACGTCTGGTCTCTTTGTGTGTTTTCGCTCTGGTCCTGTCCGTGGCGATGCCGGCCGAAGCCGGCATCCGGATCGCCACCGTCGGCCCGGTCACGGGGCCGCTGGCGGCGCTCGGCGAGCAGATGCTGGCAGGCGCCCGCCAGGCCGTCGCCGACATCAACGCCGCCGGCGGCGTGCTCGGCAAGAAGCTGGTGCTGGAGGTGGGCGACGACCAGTGCGACCCCAAGCAGGCGGTGGCTACGGCCAACCGCATGGTGGCCAAGGGGGTGGTGTTCGTCGCCGGGCATTTCTGCTCGGGCGCCTCGATCCCGGCCTCGAAGGTCTATGGCGAGGAGGGGGTGATCATGATCTCGCCCGCCTCCACCAGCCCGAAGCTGACCGACGAGGGCGGCCCCGGCATCTACCGCGTCTGCGGGCGCGACGACCAGCAGGGCGGCGTGCTCGGCCGCTTTCTGGCGCGGCGCTTCGCGGGCCAGCGCATCGCTTTCGTCCATGACAAGTCGGCTTACGGCAAGGGCCTGGCCATGGAGACGCTGCGGGCGATGCGGGAGGCCGGCCAGAAGGAGGCCATGTTCGAGGCCTATACGGCCGGCGAGAAGGACTACACCGCGCTGGTCTCGAAGCTGAAGGCCGCGCGCATCGACGTGCTCTTCGTCGGCGGCTACCACACCGAGGCCGGCCTGATCCTGCGGCAGATGCGCGCTCAGGGGCTCGGTGCCACCATGGTCGGTGGCGACACGCTGGTGGTGCGGGACTACTGGTCGATCGCGGGCCGCGCGGCCACGGGCACCCTGTTCACCTTCGCCCCGGACGCGGCCAAGTCTCCTGCGGCCCAGGAGGTGGTGGCGCGCTACCGGGCCCGGGGCGTCGAGCCGGCGGGCTATGTGCTCTACACCTATGCCGCGGTGCAGGCCTGGGCGCAGGCGGCCGAGAAGGCCGGCACCGCCGACCCGGACACGGTGATCAAGACGCTCAGGAAGCTGCGGCTCCAGACCGTCATCGGCACCTTCCACTTCAAGCCGAATGGCGACGTCAACCTGCCGCCCTATGGCATCTACCATTGGACGAACGGCGCTTTCGAGCAGCTCGGCGTCATTAAATGAGGTCGGCCGACGGTCAGCGCCGAATGCGGGTGATCTTGGAGCCTTCCAGCGTCAGATTGTACATCAGCCCGCGCGAGTCGAAGACGAAGCCGACAATGG
>JAKSBI010000199.1 GCA_022361215.1 Hyphomicrobiales bacterium
GGCAATGGCGCTCATGCCGATGCCGCCGATGCCGACGATATGGAACGGTCCGATGCCGGGAGGCATCTGCATGCGAATCGGCTCCCACCAAGTGCGGCCGGCGTCCCGGTCACGCGGGTCCAGGCCATGAATTCGACTTTTGGGCCTTGAGCGCCGCGAGCTCCTCCACCAGGTCGGCCAGTAAGACAACGGCGTTCGGCTTGCCGCAAGCGCGCGCTGCCTCCGCAGCGCGGGCGAGCAAGGCCGGATCGCCGAAGAGACGCTCAAGCTCCTGCGACAACCGCTCAGGCGTCAGATCCGCCTGTCCGATGCACCAGCCCCCTCCCGCCTCGTCGAGCCGTGTTGCATTCTCAAGCTGATCGTTGTCAAGGGCATGGGGCAGCGGCACCAGGATCGAGGGGCGCCC
Organism: Hyphomicrobiales bacterium; assembly: GCA_022361215.1. GTDB lineage: Bacteria > Pseudomonadota > Alphaproteobacteria > Rhizobiales > Methyloligellaceae > JAKSBI01. Next base: position 407 of record JAKSBI010000199.1, read on the forward strand.
CATGACGGCAAGCTCCGTCACCGTCGAGGCGCCGGCCCGGGCCACGACCAGGTGCGCCGAGGCGATGCGCTCCGGCAGGTTGGTGAAGAAGGTGGCGAGCTCGGCCTTGATGTCGCCGGCGGCATAGGCCGCGCGCACGCGCTCCAGGTCCTCCTCCCGGCACTGCTGCACCACTTCCAGCCGCGCCCGCAGCGCCGCCGGCAGACGGCCGAGCGCGTCGGGCACCGTATCGGAGAAGAAGCGGGCGCCCTGGCTGCCGCCGAAAACGAGCAGCGCCACGCGCCCGTCGCCCTTGGGCGGCTGATAGCGCCGCGCGCTCCAGTCGATCACCGCGTCGCGCACCGGCGTGCCCGTGACATGGGCCTTGTTCGCGGCCGAGGGGGCGAGCAGCTTGGTGCCCTCGAAGGAGAGCGCCACCGCCGAGACGCGGGTCGCCAGCATGCGGTTGGCCCGCCCCATGACGGCGTTCTGCTCGTGCAGCGCCGTCGGGATGCGCCTGAGCCTTGCGGCGATCAGCGGCGGAAAGGTCGGATAGCCGCCGAAGCCCAGAACCGCCTGGGGCCGCACCCGGCCGAGCACGCCGTAGGAGCGCACGATGCCGCGGAGCAGCGTCCACGCGGTGCGCGCCACCGCCCAGGGCGTGCGGCCGGCGAGCGTCGCGGCCGGCACACGGTGCACCTCGCGCGCCGGGAAGCCCATGCCGTAGCGGTCGCCGCGCATGTCGGTGATCAGGTCCACGTCGTAGCCGCGCCGGCCCAGCTCCTCGGAGAGCGCGAAGGCGGGGAACAGATGGCCGCCGGTGCCGCCGGCCGCCAGCATGATGCACGGCTTGCTCATGCCTCCAGCTCCCGGGACGGCGCGCCCTCCCCGACCGCCGAGACCTCGGCGCGGCGCATGCGCGGACGCCGCCGCATCAGGCCGAGCGCCAGGCCCATGGCGATCGCCATGGAGAGCAGCGAGGTGCCGCCATAGGAGATGAACGGCAGGGTCATGCCCTTGGCCGGCAGCAGGCCCACATTGACCGCCATGTTGATCAGCGCCTGCAGGCCGAACAGCATCATCAGGCCGGCGACAGCGTAGCGGATGAATCCGTCCGTCTCGCCGAGCGCGTAGCGCAGGCCCCGGAGCGCGATGAAGGCGAACAGCGCCACCAGCAGCAGGCAGGCCAGCAGCCCGTACTCCTCGGCCGCCACCGCGAAGATGAAGTCGGCATGGGAGTCCGGCAGCACCTGCTTCACCGTCCCCTCGCCCGGCCCGCGCCCGAACCAGCCGCCCTGGATGAAGGACTGCAGCGCCCGGTCGATCTGGTAGGTGTCCCCGGCCGCCGGGTCGATGAAGCGGTCGATGCGGTCGGCCACGTGGGAGACCGTCAGATAGGCCACGACAAGACCGGCCAGGGCCAGCCCGCCAAGCGCCGCCACCCAGACGAGGGAGAGGCCCGCCATGAAGAACAGCCCGCCCCAGACCATGGTGGCGAGAAACGCCTGGCCGAAATCCGGCTGCAGCACCAGCAGGCCCACGAAGACCGCGTAGAGCAGGATCGCCAGGTGCAGGCACGGCACGTCCGAGCGGTGCTGGCTTTCCGAGAACAGCCAGGCGCTCAGGACCACGAAGCCCGGCTTCACCAGCTCGGAGGCCTGCAAGGAGAACCCGGCGATCTGCAGCCAGCGCGTCGCGCCCTTGATCTCCGGTCCGACGACCAGCGTCACCGCCATCAGCGCCAGGCCGACGCCGGTGAGCGCCAGGCAGAAGCGCCGCACCTGCCGCGGGCTCAGCAGGGACGCGGCGAACAGGACGAGGCAGGCCGGCACCGTCAGCAGCAGATGGCGCTTGAAGAAATGGAAGGGATCGAGGCCGAGCCGGGTGGCCACGGGCGGGCTGGCGGCGAGCGAGAGCACCAGCCCGCCGATGATCAGCAGCAGGAGCGCGGACAGAAACAGGCGGTCGATGGTGAACCACCAGTCGCTGAGCAAGCTGCGGTCGGCGCGGTTCAGCCTCATGCGGCCTCCCGTTCGGCCATGACGACGCCGGTCAGGCCCGCGACGGCGGCGCGAAAGGCGTCGCCGCGCACGGCGAAATTCGGAAACTGATCGAAGGAGGCGCAGGCGGGCGAGAACAGCACGACCGGCTCGGGCGCCGCATCGCGCACCACGTCCCCCGCGGCCGCCGCCACCGCCGCCTCCACGGTGCCGCATTGGACGTGATCGACCTTGCCCGCCAGCGTCTCGCCGAAGGGACCCGCCGCCTCGCCGATCAGGTAGGCCCGCGCGATGCGCCCGTGATAGGGCGCGAGCTCGCCGATGCCGCCCTCCTTCGCCTGGCCGCCGGCGATCCAGTAGATCGGGTCGAAACAGGCCAGGGCCCTGGCGGCGGCATCGGCGTTGGTCGCCTTGGAATCGTTGATGAAGAGCGCCGGCCCAACTCGCCCGACCTCTTCCATTCTGTGCGCCAGCCCTGGAAAGCTCTTGAGCCCGCTCAGAATCTCGCCTGCATCCAGACCCTCGTTCCGGGCCAGGGCATAAACCACGGCCGCGTTCTGCCAGTTGTGCGGTCCCCGCAGGCACCGCGCCGCGTCGAGGTCCAGGCTCGCCTGCGTCGTGCCGCCGGCATCCTCGGCAAGCGCGGCGTCGCGCACCGAGATGCCGTCGCGCAGCCGCTCCAGCACCGAGACCCGCACCACGTCGAGCGCGGGGTCGAGCCCGTCGGCGATGGCGCCGCAGATCGCGTCGTCGACGCCGACGACCGCCCGGCTGCCCGGCGCGAGCCCTGCGAAGATCCGGGCCTTGACGGCGGCGTAATTCTCCAGCGTGCCGTGCCGGTCCAGGTGATCGGGGGAGACGTTCAGGAGCGCCGCCGAGGTGGCGCGCAAGGTCGGCGTCAGGTCGATCTGATAGGACGAAAACTCAATGACATAGACCGTCGCGCTCCCAGGCGGCGGCAGGTCGAGAACGGCGGTGCCGATATTGCCGCCGAGCGCGACCGTGCGGCCGGCGGCGCGCAGCAGATGGGCGGTCAGCGCGGCGGTCGTGGACTTGCCGTTGGTGCCGGTGATGGCGATCACCCGCGCCTGCGCCCCGGACCGCGCCAGCTCGCGGAAGAACAGCTCGGTGTCGCCGATGACCTCGGTGCCGGCCTCGCGGGCCCGCTCCACGGTCCAGTGGGGCGCGGGATGGGTCAGCGGCACGCCGGGCGCCAGCACCAGAGCCGCCAGGTCCCGCCAGTCGGCCGCGGCGAGGTCCGAGAGCGGCACCCCGGCGTCGGCCGCCTTGGCGCGCGCCGGCTCGCTGTCGTCCCAGGCCGCCACCGCCGCGCCGCCGGCCTGAAGCGCGCGCGCAGTGGCGATGCCGCTCAAGCCCAGGCCGAACACGGCGACCCGCTGGCCGTCGTATCCGTGGATGGGAATCATCGGACGAGTCTAACGCAGTTTCAGCGTGGCGAGCCCGATCATCGCCAGCACCACGGCGATGATCCAGAAGCGCACCACCACCGTGGGCTCGGCCCAGCCTTTCTGCTCGAAATGGTGGTGCAGCGGGGCCATGCGGAAGACGCGCTTGCCGGTGAGCTTGAAGGAGGCCACCTGCACGATCACGGAGACGGTCTCGAGCACGAAGAGGCCGCCGACGATAGCCAGCACCAGCTCGTGCTTGACCGCCACCGCCACGGCGCCGAGCGCGCCGCCGAGCGCCAGCGAGCCGGTGTCGCCCATGAAGATCATGGCCGGCGGCGCGTTGAACCAGAGAAAGCCGAGGCCCGCCCCGACGAGCGCGCCGCAGATCACGGCCAGCTCGCCCGTGCCCGGCACGAAATGGATCTGCAGATACTCGGAAAACAGCTTGTTGCCGACCAGATAGGCGATAAAGCCGAAGGTCGCCGCCGCGATCATCACGGGCACGATGGCGAGGCCGTCGAGGCCGTCCGTCAGATTGACCGCGTTGCCCGCGCCGACGATCACGAAGGCGCCCAGCAGGATGAACACCGGCCCCAGATCCCACAGCACGTTCTTGAAGAACGGAACCGTCAGGGAGGTCGAGAACGGCTCCTGGCCGAGCTTCACGACGGCATAGACCGCGATGGCCGCGATGATCGCCTCCAGCGTGAACCGGATCCTGCCCGGAAAGCCGTCGGTGGTGCCCTTCGTCACCTTCAGATAGTCGTCGTAGAGGCCGATGGCGCCGAAGCCGAGGGTCAGGAGAAGCACGACCCAGACATAGGCGTTGGCCAGATTGCCCCAGAGCAGCGTGGCCACGCAGAAGCCCATGAGAATCATCAGCCCGCCCATGGTCGGCGTGCCCTGCTTCTCGATGATGTGGCTGGCGGGCCCGTCCTCGCGGATGGGCTGGCCCTTGCCCTGCTTGATGCGCAGCGCCTTGATCAGCGCCGGGCCGAACAGGAAGACGCAGAATAGCGCCGTCATGGTGGCGCCGCCGGTGCGGAAAGTGATGTATCGGAATACGTTCAGCGGCTGGAATTGATCGCTAAGCTCGACGAGCCAATAGAGCATGCCGTCCCCTCGCTGTTAGGGCTGCGTTTCACACGTTTACTCATGCCGGACGCTCAATCGCTGCCCTGTTCCGACAAGTGTTCTTTCAGCGCCTCGACCAGCGGCCCCATTCTGCTGCCGAGCGAGCCTTTCACCATCACCACATCCCCCGCGCGGACCGCCGCCAGGAGCGGGGCTTCGAGCTCCGCCGCGCTCGGCGCATGGGCGCCGCGCCGCTCCTTCGGCAGGGCGTCGTAGAGCGACGCCATCTGCGGTCCGCAGGCAAAAACAACATCTATACCGGCCGCGTCAACCGGATCGGCGAGCGCAAGGTGCTCCTCGACGCCGGTCTCGCCCAGCTCCAGCATGTCGCCGAGCACCGCCACCCGGCGCGGAAACGCGGCCCGCGGCGTCTGTGCCATGGCGGCGAGCGCGGCCCGCACGGAGGCCGGATTGGCGTTGTAGCTCTCGTCGATCAGGTTGACGGTGCCGTCGCCCAGACGAATCAGCAGCCGCTCGCCGCGGCCCTTGGGCGCCGCATAGGCCGACAGCGCCGCCGCCCCGGCCGCGAGATCGCCGCCGGCCGCCTGCACGGCCGCGAGCACGGCGAGCGAGTTCATCGCCAGATGCCGGCCCGCCGCGCCGACGCGATAGCGCACGGTGGCGCCGTCGATCCGGGCGGTCACGTCGGAGCCCTCCGGCCCGAGCGTCACGTCCTCCAGGCGCGCATCCGCGGAGGGGTCGACGCCGAAGGCCAGAATCCGGCCGGCCCCTGCCTCCCGCGCCCGCCTGGCGAGCAGATCGAAATAGGCGTTGTCCTTGTTGAGGATCGCCGTGCCATCGGGCTCCAGGCCCAGGAAGATCTCCGCCTTCGCCTCCGCGATCTGCTCCACGGAGTCGAAGAACTCGATATGCACGGCCTCCACCGTGGTGACGATGGCCACATGGGGCCGGATCATGCGGCTGAGCGGCGTGATCTCGCCCGCGCTGTTCATACCGGCCTCGAACACGCCGAACTGCGTCCCGGATGCCATATTGGATAAGGAGAGCGGCACACCCCAATGATTGTTATAGGATTTATCCGATGCATGGGTGATGCCGGAGGGAGCCAGCGCCAGGCGCAGCCCCTCCTTGGTGCCGGTCTTGCCGACGCTGCCCGTGACCGCGATCACGGTGGCCTCGGTGCGCCCTCTCGCGGCGCGCCCGAGGGCGTTCAGCGCCTCCAGCGTGTCGTCGACGCGGATCAGCGGCCCCGCGACACCGTCAAGCGCGGCGTCGCGTGCCACCACGGCCGCGCCTGCGCCGGCCTCGAAGGCGGCGGCGACGTAATCGTGGCCGTCCAGGCGCTCGCCCCTTATGGCGACGAACAGCGCCCCCGGCGCCAGCGTGCGGCTGTCGATGGAGACCTCGGTCAGCCCCTCGGGAGGCGCGCCAGCCACCTCGCCCTGCATCGCGGCAACGGCCGCCTCGAACGTCCACAGCGGATCAGTCATCGGCGGCCTCCATGGCCAGGATCTCCCGGACGACCTCGTGATCGGAGAAGGGCAGAACCCGATCTCCAACGGTCTGTCCGGTCTCGTGGCCCTTGCCGGCCACCAGCAGAACGTCGCCTGGCCCGAGCGCGCCGATCGCCGCCGCGATGGCCTCGCGCCGGTCGCCCGCATCGATGCCGTCGGGGACCGCGGCCAGGGCCGCGGCGCGAATGGCCGCCGGGTCCTCGCTCCTCGGATTGTCGTCCGTCACATAGACCAGGTCGGCGCCGTCGCGCGCGGCCGCGCCCATCTCCGGCCGCTTGCCCGGATCGCGGTCGCCGCCGCAGCCGAACACCACGACGAGCCGTTTCTCGGCATAGGGCCTGAGCGCCGCGAGCGCGTTCGCCAGCGCGTCGGGCGTGTGCGAATAGTCGATGAAGACGGGCGCGTTCCGGCCCGTGACGCCGGCCAGGTCGAGCCGGCCGGCGGCGCCTTCAAGGCGCGCGATCAGCGGCAGCACCTCGTCCGCCGACGCACCGCAAGCCATGCAGAGCGCCGCGGAAACCAGGGCGTTCGAGCACTGGAAGCCACCGACCAGGGGCAGCGCGATCTCGTACCGCTCGTCGCCATGGCGCACGGTCAGGCGCTGGCTGAAGCCCTCCCGGCCCACATCGACGAGCGTCAGCGTCTCCCCGGCGCGGCCGATCGAGAGGAGCGGCGAGCCACGCTTCCGGGCGACCTCGCGCACGGCGTCCGCGCCGTTCGCGTCGGCGTCGACGACCACCGGCGCCCCCTCCGGGATCACCTCGCGGAACAGCCGGAGCTTCTGATCGAGGTAGCTCTCGAAATCGCCGTGATAGTCGAGATGGTCGCGGGAGATGTTGGTGAAGGCCGCCGCCCGCAGCCGGACGCCGTCGACCCGCTGCTGCTGCAGGCCGTGGCTCGACGCCTCCAGCGCAGCATGGGTGACGCCGTCGCGCGCCAGCTCCGCCAGCACGCGGTGCAGGGTGACGGGCTCGGGCGTCGTGTGCGGCAGCGGCTGGCTCTCGCCGTCGCCGGCCACCCCGAGGGTCCCGAGGCTGGCCGCGCGGTGGCCCATTCCCTGCCAGATCTGACGCACGAAGGTGGCGACCGAGGTCTTGCCGTTGGTGCCGGTGACGGCCACGGCCACCTCGGGCTGGGCGCCGAAGAAACGAGCCGCCATCAGCGCCAGCCGGCGGCGCGGGTTGGCGTCCTCGATGACGGGCAGGCCGGGCGGCCGCTCGGCCGGGCTGCCTTCGGGCAGCAGCAGCGCGGCGGCGCCGTTGGCGACCGCGGCGGGGATGAACCGGGCGCCGTCGGTGAGCGTGCCCGGCAGCGCGGCGAACAGGTAGCCCGGGCCGATCTCACGGCTGTCCGCCGACAGCCCCGTAATCTCGGTGGCCTCGGCTTCACCGGTCAGACCGCTCCGCGGCCCCGCTAGCGCTCCCAATTGCATCTCTCGGCGGACCATCCGTTCCGAATGCGGACGGCCCCGTTAATAGGCTGACGGGCCGTCAATAGGAAGCGGTAACATGGCCGCGCGGCGCGGGCCGGTGCTCGAATTTCGGCATAACGCCCAGCATCGGCCCGATGCGCTCGACGATGCGCCGGGTGGTCGGGGCGGCGTTGACGCCGGCGGTCGCCTGGCCCCCGGTCTCCGCCACCCGCTGCGGCTCGTCCAGGACGACCAGGATCAGATATTGCGGCGCGTCGGCGGGAAAGACGCCCAGGACCGAGGTCAGCAGCGCCGTGCGGCTGTAGCGGCCGTTGACCACCTTCTCCGCCGTCCCCGTCTTGCCGCCGACCCGGAAGCCTTCCGCATCCGCGCGGCGCGCCGTGCCGCGGGTGACGTTGAGACGCATGAGATGGCGGATCTGATCGCTGGTGCGCGCCTTCAGAACCCGCTCCGCGCGCACCCGGCTCTCCTCCCGCGTGCGGCGCAGGAAGGTCGGCGTGATGGCGTAGCCGCCATTGACCAGCGTGGCCGTGGCCTTGGCCAGATGCAGGGGCGTGACCGAGATGCCGTGGCCGAAGCCGATGGTCATGGTGCTGACGCGCTGCCACCGGCGCGGCACGATCGGCAGGGCGCTGTCGCCCAGCTCCGTCTTGACGCGGTCGAGCATGCCGAGGCGGCGCAGGAAGGCCTTGTAGCGGGTGCCGCCCACGTCCAGCGCCATCTTGGCGGAGCCGATATTCGAGGAATAGATGAAGACCTCGGGCACGCTCAGCCAGCGGCGCTTGCCGTGAAAGTCGTCGATGGTGAACGAGGCGACGCGGATCGGGCTGGTGGCGTCGTAGCCGTCCTCCAGCGACACCACGCCGAGGTCGAGCGCGGCGGCGGTGGTCAGGACCTTGAAGACGGAGCCGAGCTCGAACACGCCGGCGTTCATGCGGTCGAAGCGGTCCTTCTCCTGGGCCTGGGCCCGGTTGTTGGGGTCGAAATCCGGCAGCGAGGACATGGCCAGGACCTCGCCGGTGTGCACGTCGAGCACGACGGCCGAGGCGGCCTTGGCCTGGTAGCGGCGCATGGCGTCGGCGAGCTCGGCCCGCAGCGCGTGCTGCGCGCTCAGGTCGATGGAGAGCTCGATGGGCGCCATGTCGCGCGGGCTCTCGGCGCCCGCCTTCAGGATCCAGGGCGAGCCGTCGATGTGCTTCTCGATGCCGGCCAGGCCCTTGTTGTCGACGTCGACGAAGCCCAGCACATGGGCCGCTGTCGCGCCGGCCGGATAGACCCGGCCGGGCTCGGTGATGAAACCGATGCCAGGCAGCCCGAGCTCGTGGATGCGGGCCTGCTGGCGGGGCGAAAGCTGGCGCTGCACCCAGACGAAGCGGCCGCCCCCCTTCAGGCGCTGCCGTAGCGCCCTGGTGTCAAGACCGCTCAGAACGCTGGCCAGCTGCTCCACGGTGTCGTCGACACCGACGATGCGGCTGGGGTCCGCATAGAGCGATGCGGCTACGATATCGGTCGCCAGGATGCGGCCCTTGCGGTCGACGATGTCGGGCCGCTCGATGGCCGTGCTGAGCTTCTGCCGGTGCGTCAGGTGGTAGGCGTCGCCCGGGGTGAAGCCCAGAGCCACGAGCCTGAGGGCGATCAGGGCGAAGCCGACGGCGAAGGCCACCCGCGCCAGCGCGAATCGCGGCAGGCGGCGGCCCATGGGTCCGCGCAGGCCGGGCCCGCGCAGCAGTGCAAGTGAGGTCATGCTCGAACCACCGGTTGCGAGGTGCGGGGGGCTAGCGGGTCGGGGCCGCCATGGCGATCGGCTGGCGGCGCACCTGCGCATCGCCGCCGGTGCGCGCGGCCGGGTCCGGATCGGAGGCCGGCTCGACCTTGACCGCGCCGAGCTGCGAGGCCGTGACCATCTGCCGGGCGCCCATGGGCTTCAGCCCCAGATGCTTGCGCGCCAGCCGAGCCAGGCGCTCGGGGCGGTTGAGATGGCTCCACTCCGCGCGCAGCACGGCGATGGCGTCGCGCTCCTCCTCGAGCTGCAGACGCAGCTGCGCCTCGCGCTGCTGCAGCGAGCGGGTTTCGTATTTGACCTCGTAGATGACGACGGCAAGGGCCACCAGACCGCCGACGAGCAGGACGGAAAGAAACCGCATCACACTATGAACTCCCCTACTTAAGATACGCAAAAGTCTTGTTATTCAAACTGCGGCAACGCCAGATCCAGCGACGGGATGCCAAGCTCCCCCAGGTCCGGCGGAAAGGGCGGCGCGGCCGTGCGCTCGCCCGCTCTCAGCCGTGCCGAGCGCGAGCGCGGGTTGCGCCGGATCTCGTCCTCGCCGGGCTTCACCGGCTTGCGGCCGGTCAAGCGGAACGAGGGCGCCCTGGCCTCGCCGGCCTCCTCCGGCAGATGCCGGGAGGGCCGCGCGGTCCGGCCGGACCGCGTCGTAAAGAAGCGCTTCACGATCCGGTCCTCGAGCGAGTGGAAGGTGACCACCACCAGCCGGCCGCCCTCGGCCAGAAGCCGCTCGGCGGCGAGCAGGCCCCGCGCCAGCTCGTCCAGCTCAGCATTCACGAACAGCCTGAGCGCCTGGAAGGTGCGCGTCGCCGGATGACGCGCCGCGCCGGGGCGCTTGCCCAGGACGCCGATCACCACGTCCGCAAGCTCGGCGGTGCGCGCGATGGGCCGCTCGGCGCGCCGGGCCACGATGGCGCGGGCGATGGCGCGGGCGCGGCGCTCCTCGCCGAGCACGCCGATGACGCGCGCCAGATCGCGCTCCGGCATGGCGTTGACCACATCGGCCGCGCTCGGGCCGGACCGCGACATGCGCATGTCCAAAGGCCCGTCGGCCTGAAACGAAAAGCCGCGCTCCGCCTGGTCGAGCTGCATGGAGGAGACGCCGAGGTCGAGGGCGACGCCGTCCACCGCCTCGACCCCCTCGCCCGCCGCCAGCGCGCCCATGTCGCCGAAGGCGCCTTCGACGAGGGTCAGGCGATCGGAGAACTCTGTCTTCAGGGAGGCGCCGGCCGCCAAGGCGTCCGGGTCGCGGTCGACGGCGAGCACGATGCAATCGGCCGCTTCCAGAATGGCCCTGGTATAGCCGCCGGCGCCGAAGGTTCCGTCGAGATAGATGCCGCCGTCACGCGGCGCCAGCGCGGCCACCACGTCCGAGAGTAGCACAGGAATGTGACGGGCAGGTCCGCCAGCGGCACCCGTCGAGGTCTTGCCGCAGCCCGCCATCATCCCCGTGCTCCCTCAGCATCGCCGCTTTTGCGGCTCCCCGCGCCGAGCAAACGCTTGAGCTCACTGAGCTTCTTGCGTCCTTCCGCGAACTGGGCCTCGAACCGGCCCGGCTCCCAGATCTGGAACTTGTCGCCGAGGCCCACGAACGCGACATGCGTCGTGATGCCCGCAAACTCCCGCATCCGCTCCGACAGGATGATGCGGCCGTCCTGGTCGAGGGACAGCACCTCGCTGGCGCCGAACAGCGCCATGGCCAGGTGATCGCGCTCGTCCGAATAGGGCGCGATATCCTCGAGCAGGGTTTGAATCTTGTCGACGAGCCGCTGGCCGCCCGCGTCCAGGGCCTCGTCGTCGAGGGACGGATAGCAATAGACTCCGTCGAGTCCGTCTTTCGCGAGAACGGTCCGGAAAGGGGCTGGGACCGAGACACGCCCTTTGGCGTCGATCTTGTTTGTGAATGTGGACACAAACTGGTCCATCTCCCCCTCTCGCGCACCAAGCTTTTACTCGGAAACTCGCCGCCGGTGCGGCTTCACGCCGTCGTCCCGCTTGACGCTCGATTGGGGCGGGGAGAGGCAGCAACTCCTCTGTGGCCTCTGAGGAGAGATGCTTGGAAACAGCCTCTCCCCGTGCCCCTTCCGAACGGGCTCAAATGGGATAGCATGGGATTTCATGGGCGTCAACGGAAACACTAGGGAATTTGCGGTTGCACACGGGTTAATCCGGTCGAATGCGGGCCGGCCGGCGCGTCACGAATTTGTCGCAGGGTTAAGAGAGTGTTGACGCGCCGGCCCGGATCGAGCGCGGGCGGGACGCTTCGGCGTCGTTGCTCTGGCGGGCCGGCGCCCATATGGTGGGCGGAACGAAGCAAGACTCCAAAGACGCCTCTCGGGCCCGGGGCCGCGAGGGGCCAACGGTTCGTTCGCCGGCGGGAGAAGGCCAGATGCCGCCGGCGACGCGGGGAGACGGCCGTGACGAGGCCCGTGACTGTCGTATTGCTGATCTGCTGCGCCTGGCTGTCGGCCGGCTGCGCCACGGTGTCACTCGGCCAGGTCGGCGGCGCCCAGTTCGCCGTGGTCGGGGCACCGGCCTCGCCCCTGCGCCTGGCCTATTCGCAGTCGGGAGAGGGCTCGCCCGTGGTGCTGATCCACGGCTTCGGCGCCAACAGCTACACCTGGCGGCATCTGGCGCCGATCCTGGCATTGAATCACAAGGTCTACGCGGTCGACCTGAAGGGCTACGGCAAGTCCGACAAGCCGCTGGACGAGAACTATTCGCTGCAGGACCAGGCCGCCCTCGTCGCCGACTTCATCAAGAAGCGCCGGCTGCGGGACGTGACGCTGGTCGGTCATTCGTTCGGCGGCGGCGTGGCGCTGATGCTGGCGCTGGACAAGAGGCCGGCCATCCGCAGCCGCGTGAAGCGGCTGGTGCTGCTCGACACCATCGCCTACCCGCAGAAGATCCCGATCTTCTTCGGCATCCTGAGAACGCCGCTGGTCGGCCAGGTCAGCCAGTCGGTGCTGCCCCCCGAGTTCCAGGCGCGGGCGGCGCTGCGCATCGCCTATCTCGACGACAGCAAGATCACCAAGCGCGACGTCGCCGCCTACGCCCAGCCCTTACATTCGGACGGCGCCAAGCACGCCTTGATCCAGACCGCCAAGCAGATCGTCCCCGACAATCTCGGCATGCTCGCGGACCGCTACAAGAGCATCCGGCTCCCCACCCTCATCCTCTGGTGCCCCGCCGACAAGATCGTCCCCATCGCCATCGGGCGGCGGCTGCATGAGGACCTGCCCAACTCCACCTTCCAGGTGATTCGGGGATGCGGCCACCTCCCCCACGAGGAGCGGCCGCTGGCGACGGCGCGAGCGATTCAGGCGTTTTTGAACCGGCATTAGCGGCCATGGCACCGATCGCGGCTGCCCCCGCCCATGAGCTTGGACGGCCGGTGCGCGGTCTCCCGCGCACCGGCCGTTGGTCTCAAGCAACCAGCCGGCCTGTAAGCCGGGTTCTGTCCGGCGGCATCGCCGCCGGGATGGCCATTCATCTGGGACGCCCGTTGCCGGACGCCTCGTGCAACCAACCCGGATGGTCAGGTCTGAGAACGGACCCGGCGCTTGCGCGCCCCGCCATCCCTATTCGGTCTTGCTCCCGGTGGGGTTTACCGTGCCGCCCCCGTTGCCGGGGACGCGGTGCGCTCTTACCGCACCCTTTCACCCTTACCTCAGGACGCGCGCGCCCCGAGGCGGTCTGCTTTCTGTGGCACTTTCCCTGGGGTCGCCCCCGCCGGACGTTATCCGGCACCGTGTTCCCATGGAGCCCGGACTTTCCTCTCCGGCACGCGGTCACGTGTCCGCCGACGGAGCGGCCATCCGGCCAACTGGCACGCCCTAAATAAGGGATATCGCGGGCGTCGGGTCAAGCTTTCGCACGGGATGGTGGCCGCGACGCTGCCAAGACACGCGCCATCAGGGCCGTCTGCGTCTCGATCTGCTCGGGCGACCAGGCAGCGAAGCCCAGGAACAGGCCGCGCTTGGCGGGCGGGCCGAGATAGTAGCTGCTCAGGGCCTGCGCCTCGATGCCGGCGCCGGCCAGGCGCGCCGCGAGGCCCACGTCGTCGGCCTCGCCCTGCAGCTCCGCGATGAGCTGCATGCCGCCGGCCGGCGGCTCGACGGCCACCGCCCCGCCGAGATGCCTGCGAAGCGCTGCGACGAGGCAGTCGCGCCGCTCCGCATAGCACGCCCGCATGCGGCGCAGATGGGCGCGGTAGTGCCCCTCCTCGATGAAGGCGGCGATGGCGAGCTGCACGGCGGCCGGCGCGATCTGGCCCGTGTTGCGCTGCAGCCGCCCCAGGGTCTCGGCCAGGCCCGGCGGCACCACCGCGTAGCCGACGCGCAGGCCCGGGAACATGGTCTTGGAGAAGGTGCCCAGATAGAGCACGCGCTCCGCCACGTCGAGCCCGTGCAGCGCGGCCACCGGCCGGCCGCGGAACTGGAACTCGCTGTCGTAGTCGTCCTCGATGACATAGGCGCCGGTGCGGCCCGCCAGGTCGAGCAGCGCCAGGCGGCGGGCGAGCGGCATCATGCAGCCCGTCGGGAACTGGTGCGAGGGCGTGACATAGATCAGCCGCGGCGCGGGATGCGCGCCGCCGGGCTTGAGGCCATGGGCATCGACAGGCACCGGGACCACCTCGGCGCCGGTGCCGAGCAGGGCCGCGCGGGCGCCGAGATAGCCGGGCTCCTCGATCCAGGCCACACCGCCCGGATCGACGACGGCGCGCGCCAGGAGATCGAGCCCGGCCTGGGCCGAGGAGGTGACGAAGATCTGCTCGGGCGCGGCGCGCACGCCGCGGCTCTCGCGCAGATAGGCCGAGAGCGTCGTGCGCAGCTCGGGCAACCCGTCCGTATGGGCGTAGGCCGCCGCATCCCGCGAGAGCTGGCGGCTGACCCGCCGGAGCAGCCGCGCCCAGATGTCGTGGGGGAAGGCGTCGATGTCGGGCGTGCCCGTCTGGAAGGGCTGCGGAACGCCGCGCGGCGCCATCTCGCGGCCCGAGGCGGCGACCCGCTGCGCCAGCCGCGACACCCGATGGGGCGGCGGGCGCACCGCTCCCTCGGCCCGCTCCGGCCGCACCAGATCCTCCGACAGACGCACCGCCACCACCGTCCCCACGCCCTGCCGCGCCTCCAGATAGCCCTCGGCCGCAAGCTGCTCGACCGCCGCCAGCACCGTGTTGCGCGAGACCGAAAGCTGGCGCGCCATTACCCGGCTCGCCGGCACGCCCGTGCCCGCCGCCAGCCGCCCGCTCAGGATGGCGTCGCGAAGCTGCTCGTAGATCTGCCGGTAGAGCGAGATCGGGCCGGTGCGGCTCAGATCGACGATGCCCGAAAACGTCTCCTGCATATTGGCACCCTTATTTTTTAAAGAATGGCTCTTCTGGGGGAGCCTATTAGCGGCTAGCTCAGATCGCGACAAGACTGGCCTGACAGGAGACGAGCCCCCATGGACGCCTACGCCGCCAGAAAGCTGAACAAGGTCCGCGTCGGCAATCGCGCGGCCTACGACAAGGAGACCGTCAACGCCGTCCTCGACGAGGGGCTGGTGGCGCATGTGGGCTTCGTGGATCGGGACCGGCCCATCGTGATCCCGATGATCTACGGCCGCGTCGACGACACGCTCTATCTGCACGGCGCCAAGGCCACCCGCTTCGTCAAGGCGCTCGGCAAGGGCGTGCCCGTCTGCGTCACAGTCACCCTCATCGACGGTATCGTGGTGGGCCGCTCCGCCTTCCATTCCTCGATGAACTACCGGTCCGTGGTCGCCCACGGCCAGGCCCGCCTGCTCACGGACGAGGACGAGCGCATCCGTGCCATGACCGTCCTCACCGATCACATGCTGCCCGGCCGCTGGGACGAGGCGCGGCCTGCGAGCGAGAAGGAGCTGAAGGCCACCGGGATCATCGCCGCCGCCATCGAGGCCGCCTCCGCCAAGGCACGCACCGGCGACCCGATCGACGAGGACGACGACTATGCGCTGCCCGTCTGGGGCGGCGTCGTCCCCGTCCACACGATCTTCGGCGTGCCGCAAGACGACTGCCGGCTGGCGGCCGGCACGGTAGTACCGGCCTCGGTCGCGCAACTGCTGAAACGGAATGGGGATTGACGGACACCCGCGGCCGTCTGCCCCTCTCCCGTCATTCCCGCGAAAGCGGGAATGACGGAAGGAAGGGACCGGGGGTTACGCCCCGATCGCGTGTGCCCGGCTCTCCTCCAGCAGCCGTTCGAGCGTGCGCAGCACGGAGCGGTCGGCGCGGCCGTCGACGCGGGCGGGGCGGAAGTGGCGCTGGAAGGCGGTCACGGTCAGCTCCGTCGCGAGGTCATAGGTGTCCGTCAGTTCGACGCCGTAGCCGATCTCCTTCAGCTGCTCGTGCAGCCGGCTCACCGCGGGGCCGGCGTCGCCGGGGCCGAGCCCCGCATCGCCCTCGAGCGGTGCCGGCTCCACCCAGAGGCCGAGGCCGGCGCGCGCCAGCCGGGCCCAGTCGAACCTCTCGCCCGGATCGGCCTTGCGCGCGGGCGCCACGTCGGAATGGGCCAGCACGCGCTGGCGCGGCACCTGCCGGCGCACCGCGATATCGAGACAGAGCGCCACCACGGCCGCCATCTGAGCCTCGGGAAAGTCCGTGTAGCCCAGCTCATGGCCGGGATTGTGGATCTCGATGCCGATGGAGCAGGAGTTGATGTCGGTCTCGCCGGCCCAATGGCTGCGGCCCGCATGCCAGGCGCGCTCCGCTTCGGCGACCATCTGGGTCGTCCGCCCCTCCTCGTCCACCAGATAGTGGGCCGAGACGCGGGACTCCTCCCGGGTCAGCCAGTCGAGCGCGGCCTCCGCGGACTTCATGCCGGTATAGTGCAGCAGGATCATATCGGGCCGGCGCCCGCCGGCGCGCGGCTCGTGGTTCGGCGACGGGCACCAGAGCGAGGCGAGCGGGCTGTCCGGCGCCGCGCTCAAAGACCCCTTTCCTTGGCGATCTGGTCGTAGGCCTCGTTGATCGCCGCCACCTTCTCGTTGGCGATGTCGATGAACTCCTCCGGCACGCCGCGGGCCAGCAGCTTGTCGGGATGGTTCTCCGCCACGAGCTTGCGGTAGTGCGTCTTGAGCTCCTCGTCCGAGACGTCGGGCGTCACCTCCAGAACGTCATAGGGGTTGCGCTTGTCGGAGGCGACGTGGCGCGCCCTGATGTAGTTGAACTCGGTCTCGGTGAAGCC
>JAKSBI010000891.1 GCA_022361215.1 Hyphomicrobiales bacterium
GCCGGGAAATCTAGGCAATAATCATCGTATAGACGGCCTGTCGTAGAGGAATTCTTCCCGGAGACATTTAGAAACGGTGGCCGCTCACTCTGCGTTACCGTTTTCCATCATAGGTGCCACCGAACCCACGATGTTGACCACGTCCGAGCGATCTCGCGACCGGTAGGCGTCGCCAAGAAACGCACGAAAACGTTCCGGGATCAATCGGAGCCGCGGGCAGCGGCCGCGACGCGCTGCCTGCTGCGCGGGGTGTCGTGGCTCGGTGCGCTCAGCGGCTTCAGACGTCCAAACGTCCAGCCTGGGAGGAGGAGCGACCAATGAGATTTCGACTTTTCGGTGTTTTGGCAGCCGGTCTCGTCGCCGCGACGATCGGCTTGGCCGGTCAGGCGGCGGCAAACGACGAGATCGAGCAGCGCGCCAAGGACCCCAACCTCTGGCCCGCGCCCGGGCGCGACAATCAGCTCACGCGCCACAGCACGCTCAAGGACATCGACACCGGCAATGTGGGCAAGCTCCAGTACGTCTGGTCGCAGTCCAGCGGGGCCCTGCGCGGCCACGAGGGCCAGCCGGTGGTGGTCGAGGTCGACGGCAAGCCGATGATGTACTTCGTCAGCGCCTGGCCCAACATCGTGCAGGCCCTGGATCTCTCGGACCCGGACGACCCGGTCCAGATCTGGAACTACGAGAAGATGACGGACCGCGACGAGACCGCGGTGCCGCGCGCCTGCTGCGACACGGTCAACCGCGGCCTGAACTACGCGGCCGGCAAGGTGATCTTCCACACCCTTGACGGCTTCATCATCGCGCTCGACGCCAAGACCGGCAAGGAGGTCTGGGTCGTCAAGCACGCCTGGCCGGAGAAGGGCGAGACCCACACCGGGCCGACGATGATCGCCGAGAACCTGGTGATCGGCGGGTTCGGCGGCGACGAGTTCGCGGCCCGCGGCCGGCTGACGGCCTACGATCTGGAGACCGGCAAGAAGGTGTGGGAATGCCACGCCACCGGCTCCGACAAGGACGTGTGCATCGGCGAGGGCTTCAACAAGGCCAACCCGCACTACGGCACTGCCGGCAAGGATCTGGGCATCACCACCTATCCGAAGACCAGCGGCGGCGAGTGGAAGATCGGCGGCGGCGCCTACTGGGCCTGGGGCAGCTACGATCCGGAGCTGAAGATCGTCTACTGGGCCACCGGGAACCCCGGCCACTGGAGCCCGTCCTATCGCTGCGGCTACACCGGCGACAAGCTGACCCACGAGAACTGCAACGACGGCACCTACGACAACAAATGGTCCATGACCATCTGGGCCCGCAAGGTCGACACGGGCGAAGGCATCTGGGCCTACCAGATGACGCCGTTCGATCAGTGGGACTATGACGGCGTCAACGAGAACATCCTCGTCGACATGGAAGTGGACGGCAAAATGCGCAAGGTGCTCGTCCATTTCGACCGCAACGGCTTCGCCTATGTGATGGACCGCGTGGACGGCACCCTGCTCAGGGCGCACAAGTTCGTCACGGTGGACTGGGCGGAGAAGGTCGACATGAAGACCGGCCGGCCCGTGAAGGTGAAGAAGCACTCGCCCTTCGCGGTCGGCGTCAACGTGGCCTCCTGCCCGTCGGCCATGGGCGGCAAGGACCAGCAGCCCTGCGCCGTGGATCCGAAGGAGCCGCACCTCTTCTATTGCCCGACCAACAACTGGTGCATGGAGGACGAGCCCCAGAAGCGGACCCACACCCAGCAGGGCACGGTCTACGTCTTCGCCAATGTCTACATGTATCCGGAGAAGCCCGGGGTCACCGGCAAGTTCAAGAAGTTCAACGTGCTGACCGGCGAGACGCTCTGGGAGATCCCGGACCCCTATCCGAACTGGGGCGGCATCCTGGTGACGGATGGCGGGCTGGCCTTCTACGGCTCCAAGAGCGGCCATTTCCGCGCCGTCGACCGCAAGACCGGGAAGGTGCTGTGGAGCCGCAAGCTGGGCTCCGGCATCATCGGCAACCCGATCACCTACAAGATCAAGGGCAAGCAATACGTCTCGGTCTTCTCGGGCCTCGGCGGCTGGATCGGACTGCCGGTCACCGCCGGTCTCGACATGGAGGACAAGTTCGGGGCGATCGGCGCCACGGCCATGGCCAAGGCGACCGGTCTCGACAAGATCCCGCAAGGTGGTGAGCTCTACACCTTCCGGGTCATGCCATAGCTCGCAATGGCGTGACGGGCGCCGGATGTCGCGAGGCATCCGGCGTCCCAGCATCCTCGGACACCTTTTGCGCAAGCCGGCCGCCACGCCGGCTTCCGCTCGGAAGGCCGGGCTCACCGCCCAAAGCGCGTGCCATGAGACAAAGAACCATTCTCGGCGTCGTCGTTTGCGGGGTGGCGCTCTGGACCTGTCAGGTCGGCCCGGCCGGGGCGAAGGAGTTCAACTTCCAGAAGAACTACTACGACATGACCCCGGCGGAGCACACCGCCGCGAAGCGGGCCGCGAAGACGCGAAAGTTCTCGGAGCTCGTCGCCTGCGCCGACCCGGGCAACATGCCGCTGTCGAACAACAAGGGCGAGGGCTTTCAGAACAAGATCATGAAGGTCGTCGCCGAGAAGATGGGGGCCTCGCTGCGCTTCTTCTGGCGGCCATTCCTGGAGCGCGGCCTGACCCGGGAGACCTTCGCCAACAAGGAGTGCCGCATCCTCGTCGGCATGCCCACCGACCATCCTTCGCTGCTGACCACCGCGCCCATCTACGCCAGCACCTATGTCTTCGTCTACCGCAACGACAGCGGCATCCGGATCGAGGACCTGGACGACCCGAGCCTGAGGACCAAGAGGGTCGGCGTCTTCCAGCATTCGGGCCTGCGCGAGGCACTGAGGCGCCACGGCATTCAGGACGAGCTCGAGCTGCACATCATCAGCTACGACGCGGACCTCAACACGCAGCACCAGCCCTGGCGGCAGGTGCAGCAGGTGGTCGACGGCGCGCTCGACATCGCCGGCGTCTGGGGCCCGTTCGCCGGCCTCCTGAAGGCCAAGGGCGCGCCGATCACCCTGCAGCCGGCGAACCTGATGGACGATGTCACGCCGCTGGAGTTCTCCATGTCGATCGGCATGCAGAAGACCGACGCGGTCCTGAAATACGCGCTCGACAACGCCCTGGAGGCGGCCAGGGACGAGATCGAGGCCATCCTCAGAGCCTACGGCGTGCCGCTGGTCCAGTGCAGCAAATGCGCCGTGCAGGGGGACCTGAAGTCCCACGGCTCCTACTACAAGCGCTTTCTGCAGGACGCCCAGAAGCGCTTCCTGCAGCCGCCGGACCCGGAGCGCGTCAATCTTTCGGCCGACGCCTCGCCCGACCAGGTGGTCACGCCGCAGCGGCTGGAGACCTGGCTGAAAGAGGGCGCCGATCTCGACCGCGAGCTGGGCAATGCCGTGCTGGCGGCCGATCATGGGCGCATCAGGCTGCTGATCGGGAAGGGCGCCGACCCGAACCGGCTCGACGCGCAGGGCGCCGCCGCCGTGCACATCGCCGCGCGCAACCGCGATTCCGAGACGCTGAAGCTGCTCCTGTCGCTCGAGGCCGATGCCAATTTGCGCGACCGCGACGGCTGGACCCCGGTCTTTCACGCCGCCTTCCGCAACCATAAGCCGTCGATCGAGGTGCTCGCGGCCCATGGCGCGGATCTGGAGGCGGTCGACCGCGCGGCCCTGACGCCGCTCGGGCTGGCCATTTCGGAGCGCAACTTCTTCGCCGTCGGCGCGCTGCTGGCGGCCGGCGTCTCGCCCAACGGCAAGGTGGGGCCCGAAGGCGTCACGCCGCTGATGCTCGTGGCCACCCAGAAGAAGGCCTTCAAGCGCGCCGGGTTCATCGTGCAGGGCATCGATCCGGTCCGCATTGCCGAGGACCTGATCGAGCGGGGCGCCGACGTCGACGCGATCAGCAAGTCGGGAGTCACGGCCCTGATGATCGCGGCCGGCTACGACAACTCGGCCATGATCGGGCTGCTCTATAAGTCGGGCGCCGATCTCGCCCTGACGTCTTCGACGGGCAAGACCGCCTTGGACATCGCCAAGGAGGCGCGGCACGACGCCGCCCTCAAATCGCTGAAGCTGTTCGCGAGCCTGGCCGCCGCCAAGCGGCCGGCGGCGAAGGGCAATTGAGATGCGTGCGCCCGTCACAGCCATCGTCTTTGCCTCGGCGGTCCTGCTCGCAGGGTCCTCCCTCGCCGGGGAGCGACGGTCGGAAGGCCTGTGGAAGTCCTTCGTTCCGAGCGACACCACCGGTGAGTTCGGCAACGAGGACCCCATGGGCCTGGCGGCCGGCAGCCACATCAAGACCGACTGCTCGATCAATTGGATGGGCGAGGACGGCAAGCGCTACTGCTTCGCCTCGGGCACCTCGCTCGTCTACTTCCTCAGAATGCCGAAGACCAATCTCGAGAAGGCGCGCGCGTTCTGGATGAAGGACCGGCTGAAGGCGTCGGATGCGACGACGCGAGACAGGAGGTGAGTGCAATGTCGAAACGGGGGGAGTGCTGTTGCGATACACAAGCTTGAGCGTGGCGGTTGGGCTGGTGTCATTGGTGCTTTTGGCGCGCGCGATGTCGGTCGAGGCCGACCCCGGACCCAAGGGCGCCGATGCCGATCTGGCGAAACCGGCCATCGACTATCTGACCGTCGCCAAGAAGGGCACGCTGAAGAACCCCTATACCGACAACCCGAAGGCGATCGCCGAGGGCAAGCAGCTCTATTTCAGCTACAGCTGCAATGGCTGCCACGGCGGCACCGGCGGCGGCGGCATGTGCCCGCCCCTGAGCAACGCCGTCTGGATCTATGGCAGCGACGACGACACGTTGTTCCGGCTGATGGCGCTGGGCTCCAAGAAGCTGAACGAGGCGGGCTATGCCCGCAAGCGGACCGAGAAGGTGAAGGGCCCGATGGTGCCCTTCGGCGAGCTGGTCGAGAACGCCGACGAGCTCTGGAAGATCCTGGCCTTCGTGCGTACGACCTATCGCGGCGATCCGAAGCGGAGGAACTGGTGAGCCCGCGCGGCCTCGTTCTGCTCGGCCTGGCGCTGCTCTGCGCCTGCGCGGTTGTTGGCGCCGATGCGGCGCTGGCGGCGAAAAAGAAGAAGCCGGTCATCCACACGCGCATGGTCTATCTGGGCAAGGCCTATGAGGAGCCGCTGCCGCTCTCCCTCGTCGACCGGGTTCTGACCGACAACGGCATTCAGGGCGCGCGCTTCGGCAACAAGGAGAACAACGTCACCGGGCGGCTGCTGCGCCACGCCTTCGAGCTGGTCGAGGCCGTGGTGCCGGAGGACGGGGACGTGGTGGCCAAGGCCAAGGAGGTGATCGCCGCCGGCGACCGCCTGATCGTGGCCGATCTGGAGCCGGAGGACCTGCTTGCCGTGGCCGACCTGCCGGAAGCCCGCGCGGCCGTGATCTTCTCCATCCGCTCCAGCGACAACGCGCTCAGGCAGGAGGCCTGCCGGGCCAATGTCTTCCACATGCCGCCGAGCTGGGCGGCGCGCGCGGATGCGCTGGCGCAATACCTGGTCTGGAAGAC
>JAKSBI010000048.1 GCA_022361215.1 Hyphomicrobiales bacterium
CCACGCGCGCGATTTACACGCGCCCTGGGGGAAAACACAGGGTCAAAATATGCCCTTGCTGCCCGCAATGCCCTCGAAGCCCTCGAAATCGCCATTGCTCTAGTTGTTTGTTGAAGCATGTCTTTTTTCCCGAAACCGGGACCCACTTTCGGGAGACATGCTTTAGCGGCCTTCCGCCAGCATGGCCTTGGAGATCTGCTCGCCCTCTTCCAGGAAGCGTCCGATGGCGACCTTGGCGGACCGGGTGCACGACCGGTAGGTCCGGCGAAAGCCGCGATAGCCCTTGTTGAACTCCTTCACCAGCTTGGCGCGGCGGATCGCGGTGGTGCCTTCCGCCTTGATGATCTCCTTCATCTGCTGCCGCCAGAGCTGACCCTCGTCGGCACCGCAGAGCTCGCGCAGATAGTGGATGGCCCCGAGGATCTCCGAGAGGCGGAGCAGCTTGTCGTCGTAAGGCCGGTCGTCCGGCGAAGGCGCCGGCAGGACGCGGGCCGGTGCGGCCGGTTGCGCTGCCGGCGGCGGGGCCTGCCGCCGCTGGCGGTTTTGCGCAGCGAGCGGATCGGCCCAGACGAGGCAGAGCAGCAGCGCGAAGAGGGCGCAGGCCAGGCGGCGGTGTCGGAGGTTCCGGTTCGTCATGGTGCGGCGCAAGCGCAAACGGGGCGCGACTTCGGCTGATTTGCCCGGCACCCCGACCGCACTATGCGCGCGAGGTGCGCGGAATGCAATCGGACCTGGATTGCACCATTAACTCGGCGTCACCCCTTGCGGATCGGCTCCTTCGGGTAGAAGGCGTGGAACACGAAGGCGAAGGTGACGTCGTATTTGACGTCGACCATGCCGTCCGCCGACTTGCGCTGGGCGACCACGTTGCCCACGTCCCGGCCGCTCCGGATCTCGCGCGCGTCGAGCGCGGAGTTCTGGCCGGCCTCCCAGCTCAGGACCACGTCGCCGAGGGTGAGCGTGCCCTTGTCGCGCAGGAGCTTCAGCGTCACGGCGTGCTGCTTGCCCTCGGCCTCGACCACCACGACCCGGGCCATCGGGTTGATGCCTTCGGGCATCTCGCCGGAATAGAGGAAGGGCGCCCGGCTCGTGTCGTAGCCCGCATAGGGGTTGCGCCCGTAAGGCCGCAGGCCGGGGGTATTGGGGACGAGCACCTTGCCCTGCGGGTGGCGCTTGCGGAAACGCTCGAAGGACTCGAGCCGCGACGGAACGGTCTTCAGCGTGCGGCCCGTATAGGCGCCGACGATGGCCTCGCCGGTGAACTGCTGCCACCAGCTCTCGGTCTGCCGGTCGTACATGACCAGGTCCGAGTGCCTGAGCTTGCCCGTGGTGCCGAAGTCGTGGACCTTGCCGTCGATGCGCCGGTCGAACACGATGGCCGAGTTGCAGAGCGGGCAATAGGTCACCGTCACGGGCGTTCCCGCCACGGTGTCGTTGACGATCTCGTGCCAGGTCAGGATGCGCAGCGGATAGGCGCGGGCCTCCCCGCCGATGGCCAGGCCGATGACGGGCTCCAGAAGGCCGAGGGAGGTCTCGTCCTTCACATCCACGAATTTCGGCCTGTCGATGGACGGGATGCCGTCCTTGGGCGGGCCGCCCGAGATGATCTCCTCGAGCTTGACGGAGGTCTTGGAGAAGTCGGTCTTGTCCCAGCCCTGAAGGCGCCATTGCTGCGGCTGCGCCAGGGCGGCGGCCACGCCGCCGATGACGAGGAGCGCGGCCAGCAGGGCGGCGGAGGGTCTGGTCATGATAATCGGTCCGAGATTGCCTCGCGGCAGGATGAGAGGCGGGCCCACCGCGAACCAATCAAAGCGGCTGACAAGTTCGTGAACCGATTAAGTCCTTTCGAGGAGGTCCTGCGCTTTCAGGATCACATCCGCGGCGCCCGGGGTCAGCTCGAAGGCGTCGAGGGTCTCCGGCACCACCCAGCGCGCGTCCATGGCGTCGCTGGCGGCCACGGGCTCGCCGCTGAGCCAGAGGCCGTAGAACGCGGTCAGGACGTAGTGAGCGCGCAGGCTGCCGTCCTCGCGGCGCAGGACCACGTCGACCGCGTCGGCGACGCCCTTGAGGTCGGCCGCGACGCCGGTTTCCTCCGCCAGCTCGCGGTGGGCGGCCGCCATGGCGCGCTCGCCCGGCTCGATATGGCCGCCGGGCAGGCTCCAGACACCCCGCAGCGGCAGCTTGGCGCGCTGTACCAGCAGCACCCGGCCATCGCGAAAGACGACGGCGCTCACGCCGGGGCGCGGCCAAAGGGGTTTGGTCTCGGGGGGCGAGGTCATGAATGGGCGCCCTCGGTTCAGGCGCCCGCAGGGTAGCAGATCGGGCTCAGTCGAACAGGGCGTCGACCCTGGACTGGGTGTCGGCGGTGTCGCCGCTGCCATCGCCGTCGCTGGCGACCAGGACCGGGAACTCGCCGTTCACGATCGCCGAAGCCTCGGCGATCAGCGTCTTCAGCTCCGGCAGCGTCCCGGCGCACAGCTCCGTGAGCCCGGAGACGTCGCCGCTCTCCACCATGGCCTGCGCCTGGCGCAACAGCAGCACGGTCTCCTGCTCCAGATCGGCGATCTTGGTGTCGAAGGCGGCGCGCACGCCCTGCGGCGCATTCCGGTAGCCGGCAATCGCCAGCGCCTTGTCCCGAAAGCCGGACTCGCGGAAGTGCTCCTCGTAGGTCTCGTGCCGCCATTCGGCGAGATCGGCGGCGATCTCGGCCGGTGCCGACGGCAGCAGCTCGAGCAGCATGACAGCTTCGTTGTAGTGGTTGAGATAGTCGGTCGTCAGCAGCGTATTGGGATTGACGTTGGTGCCGTCGGTGTGCGCTCTGAGATGGTCGGCGATGGTGTCGCGGTAATCGTTGACGAAGCCATCCCATGGAAACTCTTCGAAATCTTCGGCGGCGGCAGTCATGGCTACGCACTACTCCCGTAAAACGCACAGGGCCCGGTTGACCGTGCTCAGAGAGTGGCGCCATATGGTTTCGAAAGCCTTACCCCGGACGTGGCCGAGGCCTACCGCCCGTCCGGGCCCTAGACACGCCCCATCTAGAGACGACCTATGTGCTCGCGATACAGCCTGACATCGCCGCCGGAAGCGGTCCGCGCCACCTTCGGTTATCAGGGCCAGCCCAACTTTCCCCCGCGCTACAACATCGCACCGACCCAGCCCATACCGATCGTGCGGCTGGACGGCCGCGGGCAGCGCGCGTTCGCGCTGGTGCGCTGGGGCCTGATCCCGCCCTGGGTGAAGGACCCGAGGGACTTCGCCACCCTGATCAACGCCCGCGCCGAGACGGCCGCCGAGAAGCCTTCGTTCCGCAACGCCATGAAGCGGCGGCGCTGCCTGATCCCCGCCGACGGCTTTTACGAGTGGACCGGCGCCAAGGGCCGCAAGCGCCCGTTCTACATCCACCCCGAGGAGGGCGGCGTGATCGCCTTTGCGGGGCTCTGGGAGCGCTGGCAGGGCCCGGACGGGAGCGAGCTCGACTCCGCGACCATCCTGACAACGCAAGCCAACGCCCTGGTCGCGCCGCTGCACGCCCGCATGCCGGTGATCCTGCCGGAGGAAGCCTTCGACGCCTGGCTGGACACGGACCGGGTGCCCCCGAGCGCGCTTGCGGACCTCCTGCAGCCCGCGCCGGACGCGCTCCTGACTACGCTCGAGGTGGACCCGAAGCTGAACAACTCTCGTATAGACGAGCCCGGCATACGGGTGCCGGTGCAGGAGTCGCTGCTGTAACCGGCGTCAACGCGAAGTTCATTCTTATCTGGAATGCCTCCGGTCGCATCGAGGCTCCAACACCGACCGTGCCCGGCGCACATAACAGACAGGCCGATGAGACCATGAAGGGATTTGACGAGTTATCGGACGCGCTGCATGAGGGCGACCAGCCGCATGTGCTCAGAAGCGTCTATCTGGTGGGCAGACACGGGCGCTTCGAGAATGCCGATGCCGATGCGGATGCCGATGTGGGCGCCGACTCGGATTTCGACTTGCAGGCGATCACGCTTCTCTTCGATCGCTTCTCGGTCACCCTGCTGTGCGATGCGGAGACCGATCAGGTGGAGCTTCTGGTCGACGAGCAGGTGCAGTGGCCGGATATGGTGATCACCGACATCTCCGACGATCTGCCCTGGGGGGATATCGTCGACGACCATTTCCTGGCGCGCTTCTGGAGGATGACCAATCACAAGGGCTATCATGACGCCATTCAGCTCTTGTTCCTGAACGTGGACAGGGACGATGCGAGCCAGCACATCATCCAGCTCGAAGCGGTGGCCTCGCAGCTCTACATCTCCCGCCTGGACTGGGGCGCCTGGCACTACGACCCCCACGTTCACATTCCCGACGACTGACCACCCGGGCGGTGCCTGAGGGCCCATGCCATAAGATTTGAGATCGGCGCTGTCTGGATCGATCCGCCGGGGCTGGAGATCACCAGCCTTCCGATTGCCTTCACCAACATCGACGCTGAGCTGCGCATCTATCTGGGAGACCGGTTGTTCTTCGACGCGACGGTGTGCGTCGTGGAGCTCGCCCATGCCATTCAAAGGTGGCTGGCGGCGGAGGGACAGCGTGTGACCAGCTTCCGGTTCGAATCGGGGGACGACGAGGAGCCGAACATCCTGTGTTTCAGGATAGGCGAAGACGGCGCCAGGCTGTTCTCGGCGTGGCAGAAATTCCCATCGGACACGCCGGTTTCCACCGAGCGGCTGGAGCGGGCTTTGAGAGCTTTCGTGCAGGAGGCCGCGCGGCGCTGCCGCGACGACCTCGGCGTCGACGTCGAGGGCTGGATCGGGAAGGCAGGCTGACGCAGCGCCGCTTGTCCGTGCCCATGACCAGGATCAACGAGCGCAGGCCTTCTTGTCGCTTAAGTTGCCGGCGACACCATCCCGTACCGTGAGGAAACCCGCCATGCCGACCTTTGAGATGACCGACGTCGAGGCCACGCCCTATCTCTACGAGGAGCGCAGTTGCTCCATGGACCCGGAGGACATCGGCCGGACTATGGGCGAGGCCTTCCAAAGCGTCATGGGCTTCATGCAGAGCCACGGCATCGCGCCGGCGGGCGAGGTGCTGTCCGTCTACTACACCTACGATCCGGAGAAGATGACGTTCCGTGCCGGGGTCTCGGTGTCGGCGGACGCCATGGCCAAGGCGGAGGGCGCGGTCAAGGCGGCGCAGACCCCTGCCGGACGGGTGCTGACCTTCACCCATGTGGGTCCCTATTCCGGGCTGCGGGACAGCTACGGCGAGATGATGACCTATCTCGAGAAGAACGAGCTCAAGATTGGCGCGCCGACCTGGGAGGTCTATCTCAACGATCCGAGGGCGGTGCCCGAGGACGAGCTCAAGACTCAGGTCTTCGTCTCGCTCGCCTGACCCGCGAGGGATTGCGGCTATTGCCGGCTGCGGCGACCGCGCCGAGCAGCAGGATGCCGCCGGCGCCGCGTCTGCGAGACGCCGGGTCAGCCGGCATCTGAACCCTGGCGGCTTTGTCCGTTGCAGTCATTCGGGTTTTATGCCGCCGGCGGAGCGGCACGCGCAAGGCCGGCAGGTGTCGGGAAGGCGCCTCATCCCCAGGCATTCGGCGCTCCACGCGGCGTCACACCGGTCACTGCGCGGCCTCGGCGGTCGTTCCGGTTTCCGCGTCGCCAAGGGCCGCGGCGAGCGTGTCGCAGAATGTCCTCACGACCTTGATGCGGGCGAAGCGCTTGTCGTTGCCCTCGACCAGGACCCAGGGCGCATGCCGGGTGCTGGTGTATTGCACCATGTCGTGCACGGCCGCCTCGTAGTCGGGCCATTTCTCGCGATTGCGCCAGTCCTCCGGCGTCAGCTTCCAGCTCTTGTAGGCGGTCTCCTCGCGCGCCTTGAAGCGGGCCAGCTGCTCGTCCTCGGTAATGTGGATCCAGTATTTCAGGAGCACGATGCCGTGCTCGATGAGCTGCGTCTCGAAGTCGTTGATCTCGGCATAGGCGCGCCGCCACTCCTGCTCCGATGCCAGGCCCTCGACCCGCTCCACCAGCACGCGGCCGTACCAGGAGCGGTCGAAGATGGCGATGCGGCCGGCGCGCGACAGGTGGCGCCAGAAGCGCCAGAGGTAGTGCTGGGCCCGTTCCTCGTCCGTGGGCGCGGCGATGCCGTGCACCTGGTAGTTGCGCGGTTGCAGCGCCGCGGCCACGCGGCGAATGGCGCCGCCCTTGCCGGCCGCGTCGGGACCTTCGAACACCAGAATGCTCGACACACCTTTTTCCTTGGCACGCAGGTGCAGGTGGTGCAGGCGGGCCTGCAGCTCCGGCAGCTCGGCGGCGTATGCGGCCTTCTCGACGCTCTGATCCATGTCCAGGCGGCTCAGGACGGTGATGCTGCTGGTCGGCACGGCGGCCGCGGCCTCGTCCGGATCCTGCGGGCTGTGCGGTTTGTCCTCCGCCGCGTCGCGGTCTTTCTTCTTCTCCCGGTTGCCGCCATTCGCCTTCCTGTCCCGCCCCTGCGATCCGTGCGACGCGGTCTCGTCCAGACGGCGCTTCAGGGCATCGCGCAGGATCGTCGTCACCGTCAGGCCGCGATAGAGCGGGTCGACGCCCTCGACGATGGTCCAGGAGGCGCGGCCGGTGTTGGTGCGCGTCACCAGTTGCTCGGCGGCGGCGATGAACCGGTCGTAGTGGCGCCAGTTCTGCCAGTCGCGCTGGGAGACGCGGGCCGCGGTCAAGGGGTCCGTCTCGAGGGATTTCAATCGCTGTTCCTGGGCCTCCTGGCTCAGGTGCATCCAGAACTTCAGGATCAGCGCACCGTCCTCGACCAGCGCCGTCTCGAAGGCGACGATGCGCTCCAGATGCTTGATGAAGGCGGCTTCGTCGATGCTGCCGTAGACCCGGTCCAGAACCGGCTGCGAGTACCAGGCGCTCAGGAACACGCCGATGCGGCCCCGCGGCGGCAGGTCCCGCCAGTAGCGCCAGAACTCCGGGCGCTCGCGCTCGCCGCCCGTCGGCTCGTCATAGGCGCAGGTGGCGAGCCAGCGCGCGTCCATCCATTGGTTGAGCAGGCCGACGGTCTCGCTCTTGCCGCCGCCGTCGACGCCGGCGAACACCAGTATGACCCGGAAGTCCTGTCCGACCCTGAGCTGCTCCTGCAGCTCCAGGAGCTGCTCGCGCATCAAAGGCGCGGCCTTCTTGAAGGCTTTCCTCTTCAGCGTGCGGCCCAGCTCGGCCGTTTCGAACATCTCGCGTCCCCTTGCGGCTGCCGGACGGCAATGGGGCCCGTCGTTGAGGCTTGTGACCCGTCTCCGGTCGGATGACCGCACAGCTTAAACGGTTCTGGCGC
The DNA here is from genome assembly GCA_022361215.1 of Hyphomicrobiales bacterium. Taxonomy (GTDB): domain Bacteria; phylum Pseudomonadota; class Alphaproteobacteria; order Rhizobiales; family Methyloligellaceae; genus JAKSBI01. The sequence continues at coordinate 7,315 of JAKSBI010000048.1, forward strand.
GGTCAGGTAGTCCGACCTGCCGACCCGTTGCGGCGCCGGCGGACAGGTTGGGCCTGCAGGCCCCAACTTGACCTGACGCAAAGGGCGCATTGGGGACAGCGGCTAACGTGGGTGCGCGCATCGTCGTGCCCAAGCTCGCATAGGCGATGAAAGACGGCCGAAGCAGTGGGAGGACAGCCGAAGTGACCGTCAAGATCTCGGAGCTCATGGCCAAGCGGGTCATCACCGCCGAACCGCACCACACGGTCGGGCGATTGCGCCGCATCATGGAACGAAACCGCATTCACGCGGTTCCCGTGGTCGGTGTGAACGGGGAGGCTGTCGGCATCGTCACCTCCGCCGACCTTGCACGGCGGGTCAAGGACGAGTCGCCCGTCAGCCGCATCATGTCGGACGATGTGATCGTCGTGCCTGCATATAACGATGCCAGCGTGGCGGCGCGAATCATGCGCAAGCGCAAGATTCACCACGTGGTGGTGACGCACGAGAAAAAGGTCGTCGGCATCATCAGCTCCTTCGATCTCCTGAAACTCGTCGAGGGGCGCCGCTTCGTCGCCAAGAATGCCCCGACAGCTTCGAAACGCGTGCAGAAGACCTAGAGGGTTCGACTCGACGGAATGCCGCTAGCCCGGCTTCTTGCTCGGATCGATCCACTTGGCGAGGTTGAGGCGCTCCTCGACGGCGTAGCCGAGCGCTTCGTAGAAACGCGTGGCCTGCTCGTTCTCGGCCCGCACCATCAGGTTCAGCTTCCAGACGCCGCGGGCCCGCAGCCAGCCTTCGGCCGCGTCCATCATCGCCCGTCCGAGCCCGTGGCCCTGGCGCTCCGGCGCGACCGCGACGTAGTAGACCGTGCCGCGATGGCCGTCGTGCCCCACCATGGCGCTGGCCACGACCGCGCCGGCCTTGCGGCCGACGAGAACCGTGGCGTTGTCGCAGGACCGCGCGAAGGCGATGTCCGCCTCGGGCGCGTTCCAGGGCCGGGTCAGGCCGCAGGCCTGCCAGAGGGCGACGACCGCGTCGACGTCCGTATCGGTTATGTCCGTGATATCAAGAGAGTCCATTGGCATGCGCA